>JAYWAR010000164.1:0-5508 GCA_043782285.1 Akkermansiaceae bacterium
ACCGATTCGCCTCCGTCGCCCGCAGCGCGGCTCGTCCCGGGAAACGCGAAGCGCCGGATCATCGGGAATTCACGTGGGAAGATCGGAAATTCTCCAGAATCCGAGATGTTTCCCGGGGTGGGATTCTTCGTCGATCAAGACCACAGGTTCCGGCCAATTGAATGGAGGTAAGCGGAAATTAAGCTCCCGATAGGTGAATCCGCTCGCTTGATTGCGGTTCACAGTCACCGCCGGAAACTGGGTGATCGCGATGTAGGTCGCACCGCTCGAACAAATGTTAGTGAGCGCCGATTTGATGTCGGGAATACTGAGATGATTGAGACAATCGCGCGTGTGGACGAGTTCGCACTGTGGCAGCTTGGATTTCGTCAGATCGATCACCTGGAACTTGCGCATCCCGCTGGCATATCTCTTTTCGTTATCAGCGATCAGCGCGTCAACAATATCCCCGCCGATGTAGGGGATTCCAAGATCCACGTTCTTCATCCAATTGAAGTCGCCGCACGGCACGTCGAGCATGCTGCGGACCTCATGAGTCCGGACGAATTCCTCAATGGCTTGCGTGACGCGGCGGGTGGCTTCTAAAGTGGAACCTTCCCCTGACCGGGACTCGGCATTCGCCCAATAGTTGGCGCTGTGGATTTGTTTGAAGCGCTCCTCCGGGGTCCGGTAGCGAATCAACCAGATCATCCGCTTCAAGGAGGTCCACGGACCTATCAAAAATGGACTGTTCTTGCGGACGAATCTTCGCACGGACAGATAGAATGGCCCGTGTGCGAAGGCATCGGGGTCCTGATTCTGATTTGTATTCATTGATTTTGGCTGGTGTGAAGAGAGACCTTGATGGCTTACGCAAGCAAATCCAAAGCGATTTCATTCATGGATCGGCTTACCGAAGGTGACATTTCGGCGAAGTCTTTGCTCGATTTGCTCCAAAGGCCAGATTCCCACACGCAGTAATTTTCCGAGTAGCGTCGGCTTGCCGGATGCCCTGCCGAAACACAGACGGGAAACCTCCGAGGGATTCCGAAAGTCGATCTCCGGCTTCTCCGTTCCAATGCGCAAGCCTGCAACGCCTTGGGCAAGGCAGCAAAGACTCAGCAAGGCTTGGTCGTGACGATGACCGCGGAAGTCAGGCAGCTCGGGTAAATTGCCATGACTGGAATCATCGCTTACCAAAGGTCTACTTGAGCATGACTGCAGCCATTGGGCGATCAATGACCGGCTATCCGGACTGGCCCGCCAAAGCGAGAAGCTGGCCTGGATTGGGGTTGCCTGATGTATTTCATGGCGGTCCATTTCAAATGCTGTCAACGCCTCGCGCTTGGTCCAGGTGGAGTTGGGACCATCCCATGGGATTTCGACACCGGGCATCATGTCCTGGCATCTTGCCTCCATCCACCGCACAAACGAGGTCACCGGCTGGTCGAGCAATTTGAACGGATAGAGCCGTCCGACATCACAATAGAACACCAAATCACCATTTGGAATCTCCCGAAGCTTCGCATCAATGACGAACGGCTTCCACGCCCAGAAGCCGGACCCGCGCTCCGACAACTTGATGCCCTTGCAGCGCTCCTCGAACCCGGCCTTGAGCAACATCTCGGGAGTCCAAGAGGTCACGGTATCAGCCACCCCATTGAGTCTAGCAGACGCGCCGAGGATGAGCTGCCGGAGGCGGAAGCGCGGCGTCGCATAGGTGACCAAGTGGACGCGGGTCATGGGGCAGCAGACTTCACTTGGACTCTGAACCCGAGGGATGGAATTTTGAACATTATCCTAAGATCCAAGTGGTGAGGTCGTCGGCAAGCGAGAGCGCACGGGATGCCTCTTTTTGTGACGGCTCGAGTTCCTCTCCCGGGTAACGATATTCCGTGGCAAATGGGGTAAGTTCTATAGCTTTTGCCAGCCAGACTTTAGCCAGTTCTGAAGATTCAGGACTCATTTTAAAGTGCGATACCTTCTCTTGTCACGTTGGCGGCAAGGGAGCATGGGGCTTTGAGTTCATATTCTCATTCATCACGAGTTAAGACGATGATATCCATAGGAACATTGAAGCCGCTAAGCTCCCGGCGGGCTGAGACCGCCCTACCGGGTAAGTGCCAGCACTTGCTGATAGATCTTCAAATGCTCTTCTGCGATGACCTGCGGATGATAGCGGCGAGCGATTTCGTCGGCGGCGAGCGCCGGAGCGGAGGCACCTGCATCGAGCCACTGGCTAACTCCGGCTTGCAGCGATGGGAAATCATCATGCAACTCCGCACCGTCGATGCCATTCGCTATATCTACAATTCCACCGAGTTGCGCTCCGAAAAACTTGAGTCCGCGGGCCATCGCTTCCGCGACAACTAAACCGAAAGATTCCTCCGATGGGAAATGCAGGAATGCGTGTGACGAATCGAGTAACATGATCAGTGCTTGGACATCGAGAAAACCGGCAAACTCTGCATAGCCTGCCGCTTCTGCTAGGCGCAACTCCGCGCCAAACGCGGCTCCATATTCTGACTCTTCTGACAACGAACCAGCGAACACCATCTGCATCTTTCGGCCAGACCGAACAATTTCTCCGACCATTCGCAACAATTCAAGTTGTCTCTTTCTGGGGCATATCAAGCCTACGATCACAAAGGTTGGAATGCCCCGTTTTCCTTGAACGACGCAGGGCTGAAAAAATTGAGTCCTGATCGCATTCGGCACCAACCAAGTTTGACTGGCGCGAGGTGATACTAGACTTTGGGTATAGCCCGAGTTGCAAAACACGCCCGTGGTCTGGCGCAGCGCCCTGCTTTCAAAAAATGATGCCATCGAGCCATACAGTCCGCGCCCAAACATCCCTAACCGGTGGAGTTCCTTCACATTGCCGTGAATGGTAACCACATTCGGGAAACCGGTGCGCACGGCGGTGATGGCACATTCGCGTTCCGTTCCTTGACCGTGGACGATGTCGGGTTGCAAGCTTTGGCATAACTCGCGGACTCTTGAACTGCAGCCGTAATACAACGATGACATCCAGCCGATCTTGGGAACCAGCAGCGGATGATAGTGGATGTTTTTTGCCAGTTTGGGCGTTGATTCGACCGGATTTCTTAGGCAGCAGACCACATGCACCTCGACTCCGGGAAGTTCGGAAAAACCGGCGAGCAGTGCTTCCGGCGCTGCTCCGAAGTAAGGTTCCGGGGTATGATAGTCCTTGAAATGCTCGCGGCTGTCGGTGGTGATCTGGAGGACTCGCATTGGCTATCGATTGATATGTTGAAACACCCGGTTGTGACCCACCTGCAGGATTTCCTTAAAGCGTTTCGGGTCGATTTCTGATGCCAGTCGCGAAGGACCGGGATGTCCTGCCGTCGAGAAAGCTGGGGGCTGGTAATTGGTGCTTAGACCAGAGTCATCAAGGATGATAATACCACCCGGCTTAATCGCGTTCGAGCAGGCATTCCAATCCTTGACCACCACGTTATAGTCGTGATTGCCGTCGATGTAGATCATGTCCCAGGACCGCGAGGCGATGACTTCGAGGGCCTCGGGATCGGTCGAGTAGGCGTTGACCAGAACGGGCTCCGGCAAGCCAAAGTGCTTGAAATGGCTGATCGTGTCTTCGAGGTAATTCAAATCGCTCCGATAACGAGAAACTGAATCTCCCGACGAGCTGAATGGCGAGATGCCGGTGATCTCGCAGCGGATAGCTTCGAGCTTGGAGAGTAGGGCAATCAGGCTCACCACCTGTCCCCGATAGACGCCGATTTCGAGAAAACTCTCCGGCTTGAACTCACAGACCAACCGCCACCACATCGTGTGGAAGGCGTCCTCGCCGAAGCCCCGCCGGTCAAGCCGGTAGTAGGCGCGGTGCGCCCTCAATTCTGCCGGTAACGTGCGGTGGAAATCTTGGAAGGCCCGGCAATAGTAGGAATCCGGATCGCGCAAGCTGTCGGCGAACTTCGCCGGATCGGCGGACGTAATGAGGTCTCCTGAAATTAACTGTTGTTTGGCGCGGCCAGCGTTCCACCGGATGTAACTACCTTTGGCCCATTTGAGGGGATTCATATGCTGGTGCGCGGGTTGGGATGTTGAATGGAAATCTGTCAGAATTGGAATGCCGTCAAAAAATGCAAGTCAGCCATGCGCAATAGAGCTTTTCACGCATGAGTTCCACAATGCCAAGTCCATCCGTGCGCTCACACAAGGTGTCCTGGCCATGATCGTGCAGGCGATAGCCTTGGGCCAGAAGCATAGTCCTGCAGCGGGCCTCGGCCTTCTTCAGGTGGATTCGTTCGTAGTTGATGTAGCGGGGCTTGAAATTGCTGAAATCAATGGTTTTCAGGATTTCATAGTCATAGCCCTCGGTATCGACCTGCAAGAGATCGACCTCGGTCAGTTTGTGTTTTTCCAGCAGATCATGAATGGAAATGCAGCGGACCTCGTCCACGACGATATTCTCTCTAGCGAAGCGGATCAGCTCAAGATTCCCTGGATCATGACCCCACAGCGACTCCATTTGTTCAGGGATGAACGATCCGAGTTCCTCCGCCCATGGCGGCAGTCCATGAGCCTGTAAGTCGATTCCCTCCCTCAGCCGGTAGAAACTGCGGGTGCACGCCGAGTCCGCGATGGCGACATCCTCACATGCAACGCCCGGGAAATTCGCGTAGTTGGAGCGTAGTTGCTCGAACAAATGGCGGACGGGCTCTACCATCACCGCGTGGCATTCCACGGTCGGGGAATCCGGTTTATCCAGACAATGCTTCTTGAGGAACTTGTAAAGCTGGTCACTTCCCGTATCGCCGACATTGGCACCGATTTGAATCAGGGTGACCTTGGATCTTTTCGTTGCGGCTTTCTCCAACAAGGCGGGTATGGTCTCGAAATCCCAATCCGTTTGATGGGTCCTGAAGTGGATGATCCGGCCGATGGTTTTCAGGGTTGCGGTCAGACCGTCCTTTTGGAGCTTGCGGAAGACTTTGTGGAACATGGAAAGTATTGGGCGGGTTGTCAGAATCTATCTACGCGGCGATTTACACCGGAAGAATGACGAAGGGGCTACGCAGCGGTTGAATTATCAAAGTTGAGAATCTCCTCATAAAGCGCCACGTATTGGTCGATAATCATATCGGACGCAAAGCGGGTTTCCACGGCCAAGCGGCAATCTTGGCGGGACAGTTTAGCGATCATGCCAGCGGCACCGATCATCTCTTCAACGGAGTCACAGCAGAAACCGGTGACTCCGTGTTGCACGATTTCGGGCAGAGCCCCGCGGTTGGTTCCGATCACCGGAGTGCCACAGGCGAGTGCTTCCGCCATGACAATGCCGAATGGCTCGTCCCACTGGATAGGCATTAGGAGAGCGGCGGATTCACCAAGCAGTTTACTTTTCTCCTGATCGTTCACGGGACCCACATAAGTCACTTTATCAGAAAGGCGGGGTTCGATTTCATCTTTGAAATAGCTGGCTAGTTCGGTGCTTGCCGACCGGTTTCCGGCGATCACGAGTTTTCTGCCGGCGGCCTCGGC
>JAYWAR010000165.1:0-1954 GCA_043782285.1 Akkermansiaceae bacterium
GCACTGGCCCATATCAGGCCACGCTGGATGCTGTAATCTTGGAGTAGAGCCTCGGTGGTGTCGGCGCTGATGAGTCGCTGAAAAATGCTGGCAATCGCCGCTGAGGTCTCACTGCCCACGTTCGGATTCTCATCTGAGCCAGCGGCCACCAATCGGTCGAGCAAGTCGTTGAAAATGACTGCGGCCTGCCAATCTTCGACACCCGGGAGCTGGCCGGTGCGGATCGAGTCTTGCTGCGCGAGCAAAGCCAGCCAGAGAGGAATCGCGGTGGAGACCGGGAAATCGTTTTGTAAGGCGGTGAGCTTGTCTGCGAGCGGTTGTGAGCGACGGCAGATGGCTTCCAAGTTGGCGGGTAATTTTTTAGTCGTGCCGCCACCGAGCGAGGCGGGATGACCGGTCCGCAAGGCAGAACGAGTCGGCGGTGCTGCACGATTGGCCAAATCATCGCTGGCGGGGCGATAGGCGATCCAGCCACCTAAGCCGAGTGCTCCAGCAACCAAGCAGCAGCCAAGAATGATCGATGTTTTGTTCACGTTTGCTGAGGAGGTCGGGAAAAATTTCATCAGCGCACGACTTGGCCTTGGGCGTTACGAAGGGTGTAACTATGGCAAAGTCCACCGACCAGACCGCCGGGATAGAGGAACTCGAGCGAGAGAATGCCGTTGACCAAATTTCCCGCGCGGAAGGTGTGATTGAGCGTCCCGTCGCGGAAAACCACGCCCGCTTTGAAGATCGAGACCTCAATCGTCCAGTCTGCGGGCAGGTCCGAGAAGGCCATTTGATAGATGGCACCGTGGATCGCGCCGTCGGCAGTGACGAAACCACCGGAATGGCCGGTGGCCTGCACATCGGCGACCGCGAGAATCGTCAGCGGCAAGGCACCTAGCAGTTGACCGGAATCCGGGGCTCGGAATCCGAGACTCACATCACCATCCTGCAACAGCCCGAGAGTGAGGCATTCACCGGTGGACTGCGTGAGTCGGCTGACGGCATGGATCGCGGTGCCGCCATCGAGCACAAGTTCTGGCGACGAGTCCGCCACCGTCACCTCCAACAGTTTTCCTAGCAACCCGCTGGTGAGGTTGCCACTGAAGATCGCTGCATGGATCTGAAAGCAGGACTCCACCCTCTGTCCAAGGCCATCGTACGACTGCAAACGGTAGCAGCCCGGCGAGGAGAAAAACCAAGTGCCCAGACCGCCGGTCACTGGTGCCTCGCAAGTGCTGCCATCCGGCTTTAAAATCCGAACCCCATTTCCCGCAGCAGTTGGGATGACGAAGCGGAGCGAATCCCCCACCCTCGCGTGTAGGGTGTGTGCTACCGATAGATCGAGCGGCAGCCACCTGATTTCGCGAGCTTGGTGGAGTGCGCCATTTTCAAAAGTCGCAGACACCGTGACCGGTCGATCCCCCAAGGGAATTTCAGCGCGCCAGCCATCCACTCCCACGCCGCGCTGAAGCGGGCGAACGGTTCCTGCCGACTCGACCGCCACTCGCGCGAGTGACGGCGAGCAGCCCTCGATCGTGTAAGGGCTGAAATACGTCTGGGTCACTCCCGCAAACAAGTGACTGCGCTCGCTGAGCGCCTGCTGCTGCGAGTCGGGTAATCCGTTGGCATCAAGGTCTTGTCCGCCGGGTCGCAAGACGGTGAGGCTTTCAAGAATCAAGCTGCCAAGGTCTGAGTAAGCGTCCAAGTCCAGCCTGAGTTCATGGACGTCAGCCGCGAGGGCAGGTAAGTCGATGAGAACCGTGGCCCGATGCAAGCCATCAAAAAGCACCGCCTGCCGTCCCACTTTACTGCCGTCCAAATAGAGATTGAACCAAGTATTCGAATTCAGCCCTTGCACCACGCTGAGACGCATTTTGACTTCCACTTGGAAGACGCCACCTTGAGTTAGATTGATTTTCCAAGTGGCGGAATTTCGAAATGAGTCGCTGACAAGGCTGTTCTCGCG
>JAYWAR010000166.1:0-5481 GCA_043782285.1 Akkermansiaceae bacterium
ATCATAGTTTGGAACCATATCGACCGTGTCCTTGTCGAGGTCATCCATCATCGCCAGGCCCAGCGGATGCAGTCGTGCTTCGGTGTAACGCATCGAGGCGGCAGAGTCACCTTCGACCGAGCCGAAGTTCCCTTGGCCATCGATCAGCATTTCCCGCATCGACCACGGTTGGCCCATGTTGACCAGCGACGAGTAAATCGACATGTCACCGTGCGGGTGAAAATTACCCATGGTTTCACCGACGATTTTGGCGCACTTGACGTGGGGTTTGCCGGGACCGACGCCGAGCTGGCGCATCGCATACAGGATGCGGCGCTGGGAGGGTTTTAATCCATCCCGGACATCGGGAAGGGCGCGGGAAATAATCACCGACATCGAGTATTCCAAGAAGGACTTGGAAAGCTCTTCGGCGACGTTGATCGGTTTAATGTTAGCTTCGGACATGGGGAAATTAGCGTAGTTCAGTCTTCAGGATCGGGAATGGGCGAGTCGTAAACATCCTTGCGGTGGCCGACTCGCAAGATGACGACTCGTTCAGGAGCATTGAGAATGGCAAAAACCACACGGATATCTCCGAGGCGCAGGCGGCGGAGACCGGCGAGTGGACCGGTGAGAGGTTTGTGGCGTTGGGGTTGATCACTGAGCTCTTCGGCGATCGCCATGGCCACGCGCAGAGACTCCGCAGCGCCGAGACGCTTGAGTTCTTTGATCACGGGCTTTTTGAAAACAATCTTCACGCTTGGAGTTCGAGGAGGACAGCGGCGAGCTCAATTTCTGGCTCAGTGGAGTGCAGGCGATCTTTGGCGATTTGGAAATCCGCGATTTCGTCGAAGTAGTATTCCAAGGCCTTTTGGAGGTGATAGGATTTACTGCGCTCCGTCTCCGTGGCGATGGAAGCGAGGCGCTTGGAAAGGTCTTCCGGGAGCCGAACAGATAAAGTGGTGCTCATAGGGTGATCTTAGCTGTTTCGCTCTGTATCGCAATGTAATACATTAAGCTCGGTGAAGGGCGTTGGCGAGAGATTGGCTTGGCGGATGAAATCCGCCGCCACTGTCAAACATCCAGATTTCTCACGTTGAGGGCGTTGTCTTCGATGAAACGTTTGCGGGGCTCGACGACGTCACCCATCAGGACGTCGAACATTTTGTCGGCTTCGACGGCGTTATCCTCATCGAGGCGGACGCGGAGGAACTGGCGGACTTCCGGGTCCATGGTGGTTTCGAAGAGCTGCTTAGCATTCATTTCGCCGAGTCCTTTGAAGCGTTTGATTTGGACGCCGCGGCTGGCGATTTCGAGGACTTTCGCCAAAATTTCGGGGACCCCGAAAACTGGGGTAATTTTTTGTTTTTCACCGTCACCTTCGACCAGTTCAAACAAAGGAAGGTCGTCGTTGAAGAAAACCGAGGTGTCGATGCCACACTCGCTGAGGCGGGAAAAAATCCGGGCAATGGCGTGGGACTCGTGGAGTTCGTGAAGATTTGCGCGACGAGATGGGCCGCTGTGGGCGGCAAGTTCTTCTTCGGTGAGAGATTCGTCGAACAACCGAAGGTCACGGTTTTGAGCGGCGAAGGCCCGGAGATCTGCTTCTTTCGAGAAATACGTGAGGTGTTCCTCGTTGCCGGTGCGGATCCGGATCATGAACTCGGGTAACACGCCGTTGATCCGGGCAGCCAAGTAGTTTTTGAAGTTACCGCCGTTGCCTTCGATGGTGGTTGAGAAGCGAGACAGTGAGGAGAGGTTTTCGAGAATCACTTTCAGCTCATCCGCACTAAAGCTGCGAGACTGGTCGTGAGTCCGTAACTCAACCTCACCGGCCCCGAGGTCGATCAGGATGCGGTTGAGTTGATCATTGTCTTGGACGTATTCTTGACGCTTTTTACGACTTACCAAATAAAGCGGCGGCTGGGCGATGTAAAGGTAACCACTCTTGACGAGGGCGGGCATGTGGCGGCAAAAAAACGTCAGCAGCAAGGTGCGGATGTGCGAGCCGTCAACGTCGGCATCAGTCATGATGACGATTTTATGGTAACGGACTTTTTCGATGTTGAAGGCACCTTCTTGTTCCCCGTCGCCGATGCCTGCACCGATGGCAGTGATCATTGACTGGATTTCCTTATTTTGCAGGGCACGATGAAGGCGGGATTTCTCGACGTTGATCAATTTTCCACGCAGCGGCAGGATCGCTTGAGTCCGCCGGTCACGACCTTGTTTGGCCGAGCCACCTGCGGAGTCACCTTCGACAATATAGAGCTCGGACTTGGATGGATCGCGCTCCGAGCAGTCGGCGAGTTTACCCGGCAGCCCGCCGCCGGAGAGCGCCGATTTACGCACGGTTTCGCGGGCTTTGCGGGCCGCTTCGCGGGCGCGGGCAGCGTTGACCGATTTTTCGATGATCCGCTTAGCAAGACCGGGGTTTTCGTCAAAAAACTGCATCAGACCTTCGTAAACGATCGAGGAAATCACCCCTTCGATCTCGCCGTTGACCAATTTATCTTTGGTCTGTGAGCTGAAACGTGGATTCGGCATTTTCACCGAAATAATCGCGATCAAGCCCTCGCGGACGTCGTCACCAGTGAGCGCGGGGTCTTTGTCTTTAAGGATTTTGTTGACCTTGGCGTATTGATTGATGCCGCGGGTTAAGGCGGTGCGGAAGCCGGTAAGGTGAGTGCCGCCGTCGCCGTTCGGAATCGAATTGGCATAACAGAGGATCTGGTCGTTGTAGGAATCGTTGTATTGGAAAACTACATCTGCAAAAACGTCATCGGCGGTTTTTTTACCGTCATAGTCGACTTCGATCTGGCGTTTGCCATGCAGAATCACCGGCTCGTCATGGATTAGCGTTTTGTTTTCTCCCAACTGCGCGACGAATTCTTCAATCCCCTTGGCGTAGAAAAAAGTGACCTTTTTAGCGGACTCAGGGCGCTCGTCCTCAAGTTCAATGGTCAAGCCGGGGTTGAGGAAAGTAAGCTCGCGCAAACGACTGGCAAGCCGGTCAAATTTGAATTCGATGGTATCGACAAAAATCGTCGCATCGGGGAAGAAACTAATCATCGTTCCGGTTCTGCCGGGGTCCACCTCACCGATCACATGCAGCGGAATCGTCGTTTTACCGCGTTCAAAACCAATCAAGTGAACCTTGCCGTTACGCATGATTTCCGCTTTGAACCAATCGGAAAGCGCATTGACGCACTTGGCCCCGACGCCGTGCAAACCACCAGAATACTTGTAAGCGCCTTGACCGAACTTACCGCCGGCATGGAGATTGGTCAGCACCAACTCGACGGCTGGCATCTTGAATTTCAAGTGCATATCGACCGGAATCCCCCGCCCATTGTCCGCCACCGAAACCGAGCCATCGACATGGATCGCCACTTTGATCAAGCTGCAATAGCCCGCAAGATGCTCGTCAATCGAGTTGTCGAGAACCTCGAAAACGCAATGGTGCAGCCCGCGCTCATCGGGATCGCCGATGTACATGCCTGGCCGTTTCCGAACTGCATCGAGGCCTTCAAGCTTGTCGATTTGTGCAGCATCGTAAACTTGTGCGCTAGCAACCTGAGTTTGGGCTTTCTGTGGCTCGTTCGAAGTCTCGGACATAGTGGGACCGAAAGGTCTGAAATCCTACCCCCGGAGACAAGGAACTTTTCATTCTGAATCTGCGGCCCACCTAGAAGGCGTAACAGCATGCCGGCTCATGAAGACCTGCGAGTGCCGGCGAATTGGTGACGAATAATGGATCGGTCACTTTTAACGGTCACTTTTAACGGAAATGACTCAGGTCTGAAGCGAGACGTGATCCAAGACCAAGCTTTCCGCACCAAGTTGCCCTTGATTCTGAATCAGAATCAAATGGCCATTTCTAAAATTTTGAGTCCCGCAGGCACCAGCAGCAGAGGGCCGTGGCGCGTCCGAGGTCTCGCGTACGGAACTACCGCAGCCCCTCACCGAAGTGCTTCGCCCTGTTCCCGATGTGCCCGTGCGGTTGTGAATGCCCGACACACCTCGCTACCGATTGTTGCCCGGAACTCAATCTGGCAGAAAGATTTAAACGATCAAATAAACGCAGTCACTCGAAACGGAAGTCTGACTCGGTTGCCACCTTCAGAACGAGCGTCGCCACTCACTCTCCCGGAAAGACTTGTGGAGTGACAAAATCACCAAATAGGACTTCGATGTCGTTTTTTGTGATGTGCGAAACAGCCCACCGAGCACCGGCAAATCACCCAGCACGGGGACTTTGTCCTCGGCGATCTGCGAACTTTCGTTGACGATTCCGCCCAAGATCACCATTTGATCCGATTCCAACGTGACACTCGTTTGCATTTGATGCTTGGAGAAAATCGCTTGCTGACGCCCGTGACCAAGGTCCTTGTACTCCTTGAATTCCGAAATTTTCGGCGCAGCCCACAAGCTGATTTTTCCGTTGCCCAGCATCGAGGGCTTGACGTACAAACTCAGACCGGTGTTTTCACGAAGCGTGAGTCGTTGGCACCCAAGCGTCCTCTTTTTTTGCTCCCGGCTTCCAAGCAGTCGGATAAACCATCGACCGGATTATATCGATCTGGCCGTGATGTTTCGATCGCACCAGAATACTCGGTAGGTCGATGATTTCGACTCCCTTGCTTTGCTTCAATTCTGAGAAAATCGGCGAAACAGATGAGGGCATGTTGGCAGGCGCCTTGTTCCCAAACCACGCAGTGGCCAGCGCTTGCTGCTCTTTGCGATCGGGGCTCACCACCAGTTGAGTCCAGTCACGCTGACCTGGTACAACTTTCCAGGATCCCGTACCGATCATTTGATGCCAAGTGGCTTCAGGCACTTTGACAAAGGTGGCTTTGATCTTAATTCGCGGCACGCTGGCCTCCGCCGCATGCGTGGCTCCGGCAGTGCCCGGCACGAAATTGACGAGTCGAGGATATTCACGGATGGATTGGGTTTAAATAATTTGAGTAAATAATTGCATTTAACTCTGCGTGGAAGGAACCACGGACGCAACTGTTTTGGATCGCGATTTTTTTGCTAAAAAATTGCTTTTGAGGGGAAGGTCTTTGAGAAAGCGAGGACCAGACCGGAAACCTGGAAAAAGGTAAATTCAAAGCGACGCTCAACTATTTCTTAGCAAAGAAAATTCACCCGCTGCTCTTTCTGACAAAAGACTTACGGGATTTTTTTATTTTCGGCGGCGATAACTGCAGGCAAGTAGCCCGCCAATTGTAATGAGGACGGTGCTCGAAGCTTCTGGGATAATTTGGCCGCCGGCACTGATGTTCGGCGAGAAGCCACCTAGCGCTTCCCAGCTGGTGGTGGAGTTTATTCCGCCATTCACTCCGCCAAGATCTTGATTGAGACTGTTGCCTTGGGTCGATGTCGCAACAACATAACGCAGACCAGAGTTCTCATTGATCACAATTGATTTACTATTAAGGAAGGATACCACATCCGCGAAGGGCACCGCGAAGCTCACATAGTAATCAGGATCGC
>JAYWAR010000167.1:0-5473 GCA_043782285.1 Akkermansiaceae bacterium
CCGATTCGCGGTATCCGTCGTAAAAACCTCGGCGAATTAGTGCTCCTCGCCGCGCTGGCACCAGCAGGAACCCGCTTGGCAGTGAGCCGCGCGCCCTCAAATCCAAGCGCCTTGCCAGTCCATACAAACTGGCAAAAATTCGCCTATCATCATCATCTACCGATCGCGTTCGATGTCGTCGATCGCTTTGCTCCAGCCGCCGGAGCAGCCACCGACTTCGACTCATGGCTCGCCCATGCCAGCCACTTTGTTACCACCTCTGTCGCCGAAGGCTTCGGCTTACCTTTTCTCGAAGCCATCGCCCATCGCAAACCGCTCCTTGGCCGCAGCCTCCCTCACTTGAGCGCCGAACACGCCCGCCACGGCATCTGCACCGGTCGCCTTTACCAACGACTGCTTGTCCCTATCGACTGGATCGACCTCGCAATTTTCCAAGACTGCCTTATCACGGACCTCGAACGAAATTACCGTGCCTACTGCCGTCCACTCTCTCAGGAAATCATCATTCAGACCCTCGCCGCTCTACTCGACGACGGCAATCTCGACTTCGGAAATCTCCCTGAATCGCTGCAACAAAGCGTCATCGAGCGACTCACGGATCCTGCAAACCGCCACCTCTTACGAGTTCAGATCGACGGTGAAATCCAAGTTGCTGCTGACTGGCTCGCCATGACCATCGCCGAGCGTAAACCCACTGCCACCCCCACCCAACTCGCCCCATATTCAGCGAGCAAATATCAAAAAAATCTCTGCGCGCTTTACACTCAACTCGCCGCCCAAGCCGCCGCTCCTCTCCACTACCTCAACACCGCCGCAATTCTAAATACCCAACTCACCCCACCATCTTTTCATTTTCTACTCTCTGCACTAAGACCTCACTCGAACCCCAGAGTCTACCGTGCGATCATTTTCGACATCTACGGCACTCTCCTCATTTCTCCCTCCGGCCGAGTGAAACCCGACCCCGAGGCCGATCCGCTTCTCCGAGAAATCCTCCGTAATTTGGGTCACATCCCTCCCCTCTCACCCAGCACTGCTCTCCACGCCGCCGTGCTCCGCCACCATGCTGCCACTGGGCTCGCCTTTCCTGAAGTCGACCTGCGCGTGCTTTGGCAAGAAGTGCTCGCCCTCGCCCCAGGCACTGATACCAGCACACTCGTCGCAGCACTCGAAAATGCTTGGCACCCGACCCAAGCGATGCCGGGTGCTGCCAAAGTCATTCAAAGCCTCGCTCGTTCTGGCGTCTCGCTCGGGCTTCTCTCGAATGCCCAATCTCACACCCTTGCTTCACTCGGCGGGCTCGCCGAGCTATTCGCCCCCGAGCTCACCGTGCTTTCCTATCAACACCGAATCGCCAAGCCCTCGCCCGAGCTGTTTCAAATCCTAACCGACCGCCTCGCGGGCCGTGGGATTTCCCCCGCAGAAACTCTGTTCGTGGGTAACGATCCCCTGCAAGACATCGCCCCTGCCGCTGCCGCCCATTTCCAAACCGCCCTCTTCCGCGGTCACCCCGACTCGCTCCGCTCCGGAGAATGCTCGCCTGATTTTACCTTCGATCAATGGGACGAACTCGTTCTTCACTGCTCAAAAAACTCCCCCAAAAAAATCAAATAAACACCTGTGAAAATCCACTTTTCCCGATTTTGAAATAGGTTAGAACGGCAGCACTCTTTTGAGCGAGTCGGTTAAATTTTAAACATCCCAACAATCTGAGCCGTAGTCGAAAAATTTGGCTGAAATCCGCCAAAAATTCGGCTTGAGGCGGCAGACGGGATGGAGAGACTCCTTTTCCGTTGCGAATTACCATTGAAGCCGCCGGAATCAACCTCTTTACTCCCTACGCCTTCAGCAACGGCAGCCCTACCATTTCATGATTGAGAACCTCCGCAAATATACTGGCCTGATGATCGTGGTCTTCGTGATCCTATTCATCAGCTTCTTCTTCCTCGATTCGCGCTCTGTGCGGAACATGAACAGTGGGCAAGCAATCCTCAAAATCGCTGGCCGTACCTACAGTGACAAGGAGTTCAACAATTTAGGCAAATCCTCTCTCGAATTGACCTCCAATCTCGCCCGCTCCGGTGATTTCGGTCTCTACCAATTTTTGATGGGTCTATCCAGCGGCGCAACCAGCCAGAATGAAGCCGTGGAAAAGTTTTTTGTCGGGCGAATGATTCTCCGCCAAGCGAAAGAAGATTTCGGGGTTTACCCGGGCGATGAGGAAATTTCTGTTTATTTGAAGAGCCTCCGCGTTTTTGCCGGCCCCGATAGCAAATTCAATCCAGAAACTTACCGCGACTTTATCCAAAAAGGCATGGGCCGCCTTGGAATGACCGAAAAAGATCTTCGTGAACTTGCATCCGACGTTCTCGCCTCTAAGAAAATTACCGCTATCATTGGTTCAGGACTGAGCGTTGATCGCGAGCTTGTCGCCAAAAACCTCGCCTTGGAAAATCAACAGATCACCGGTGAAGTCGCCAAGTTGGAACTTTCTCCTTTCGAGGAGAAAATCCAAGCTACCGAAGAGGAAATTAAAAAATATTGGGAAAACATCTCCGACTCATTCACCACCGAGGCTCGTCGCAAATTTACTTACATCGTTGTCACTCCAGTCCTACCTGCCGAGCCCGACGCAAGTAAAACGCTTGAATCCATTGCTGATGCTTCTGCTAGCGACGAAGTGAAAAAAGCTACCGCCAAAAAGCAGGATGAAGAAAAAGCCACGCGTGCCACCGCGCTTGCCGCTGAACGTCGCAAAAAACAGCTTGAGGTCGATACCCTAGTCGATGATTTCCTGTTTAAACTTGAGGATAAAAAAGGTGGCAACTTTGAGGAACTGGCCAAAATCAATCACTGGGAAATAAAGTCCTCCGAGTTTTTTGCTCGCAGTGCGCCCCCCAAGGATCTCGACGTTACCCTACGCTCTTCCAGCCGTGGCGGTAAAGCGGTCGATCAACTGTTCCTCATCAAAGAAACAAGCGATCCTTTCTCAAAAATTTCTGAAGCCATCGCCATCGGCGAAAATCAATGGATCGTCGCCCGCATCGATGGCGAAGAAAAGTCCCGTCCCAAAACCTACGAGGAGGCCCGTGCCGAGGCCCGTGCTCAATACATTTCCGAAAAGGCTAACGAAGCACTAAAAGCAGCAACCAACGACAACATCACCAAGATTAAAGCGCTACTGAGTGCGGGTAAATCCTTCGCGGAAGCCACCCAAGAAGTCGGCATCCCGACAACCAAGGCTTTCAACGCAATCAACAGCACCTACCGTCCGGATCAGGCCAGTGAACCTAAGAACTTGTTTGAAACATCCCGTAATCTCGATCCAAATTCCCTCGCCGACGCCATTCTCGAATCAGATCGTGCCTTCATGGTTTACGTCGCAAAACGCGAAGTGCTGAAAACTCCAGACACCACCACTCGCATCGACGCCGAAGTCACCTCACGTACCACGGAGAACGAGACCATGGCATTTATGTCATGGATCGCTGCCCGCACCGAGGCCGCTAAAGTTGAACAACTCTACAAACGCTAAGTCAGCCGAAATCGCCGCCGGGATCAGCTATGTCAGACGACCTTCAAGCACTTTTCGATGACGCCAACGGCCACCTCGCCGTTGCTGAGTTCGATCAAGCGATCGAACTCTATCGAGCTTGCGTCGCCCTCGATCCCAATTTTTTCGATGCTTGGCATGCCCTTGGGATGGCCCTGTTAAAAACAAATCATCTCAAAGAAGCCATCGGTTGTGGCCTTCAGTCAGTCACCCTCCAACCGAATGATTTACTCGCTTGGACAAGCCTGTCCCAAATGTACGTTCGCGATGGCAATATCGCTGAAGCGGAAGCGGCGAAGGGCAATGCTCGAATCCTCTCACTCGGCGGTAGAGTCGTGAGGTAATCACGAAAAAACCTCCGAGTTGATAGTTTGAAATAGACAGCGAGGAGGACTCCAAGTTGCCTCCCAAGGTTAGCATCCCGGCAGAAGTTTTCGACAGCTCACCACCGCTAAGCCTCAGAAATTGCACTTGGCAGCTTCGAGTGAGTCACCGAATATCCCAAAATGCCGCGTATCATCATCACCCTAGGCGACCCCGCCGGAATCGGCCCCGAGGTCATCGACCTTGCCTTAGCCTCTGCCACAATCCCGCACGGCTTTGAAATTGAGGTCATCGGCGACCGCCGCGCCGGAACTCCAGGCAAGCCGGATGCCCGTTCAGCTGCCGCCGCACTTGCCGCACTGGATGAAGCCGTTCACCAGTTGAAAAATGGCACCGCCGATGCAGTGGTCACTGGCCCGGTTGCCAAGGAAAATTTACAAGCGCTCGGTTTCGCATTTCCCGGCCAAACTGAGTATTTTGCCGCCGCTTTCGGAATCGCCGACTACGGGATGCTCCTAACGGGTGCTACTCTCAGCGTCGGACTTGCGACGATCCATGAGCCATTGGCAAAAGTGCCCGAGCTGTTGAGCGTCGCGCGAATTCTCCGGATCGGGCGGCTCACCGCAAATTTCCTGAAATCTCGCGGCATCCATCAACCCAAGATTGCGGTGGCCGGACTCAATCCTCACGCCGGAGAAAACGGAGCTTTCGGTGATGAGGAAATCCGAATCATTGCTCCGGCCATCAAATCCCTGAATACCGAGGGAATCGGAATCTTCAGCGGCCCTGCCGTGCCCGATGCAATTTTTCGTGAGGCAGCCCTCGGCCATTTCGACGCGGTGCTCGCCATGTATCACGACCAAGGCCTAATTCCACTCAAGCTGTTGGATTTTGACAGTGCGGTAAATGTCACTCTCGGCCTGCCTAAACCCCGTACCAGCCCCGATCACGGCACTGCGTTTGCGATCGCCGGTAAAAACCTTGCCAACCCATCGTCGATGATCGCCGCAATCCGCCTCGCTGGCGAACTCGCCGGATCTAGCCGTCTCTAACTCCTAAGCTGCCATCATCGATTTCATACCACTGTCACACGCCGACCGCCCTGATAGAAGCCCGCAAAAATCAAAAAACACAGCGCAATCATCGCGGCGAGAATCGACCAAAAAGCCAACCAGCCATGGCCGTCGGCGTTGACACAATGATTGCGCAACCAGCCACAGCCCAAAGCTCCTACCAAGGGACCGAGACCGCTCGCCACCAAAGACAATAGCCCTTGCGCTTGCCCACGCAGTCCCGGCTCCACCCGGCGAGCTAAAAAAACCTGCGCGGTAATAAAATAAAAAGTATAACACATCCCATGCAAAGCGATGCCACCGATGTGCCAGCCAATCAAACCACGAGCTCCGGCATAGCCGCTCATTTCAAAACGCAGAACGGATAAACCCAGCGCCCACAGTAAGACGGTCTTGACCCGAAAATGCAGCATCACCGAGCCCATCAACAACATCGCTGCAATCTCCGAAACTTGCGCCACCGCCATCGTCGCGGTGGCGTGCCGATCTCCCAACACCTGAAGCAGCTCTGGCGCATACATGT
>JAYWAR010000168.1:0-5471 GCA_043782285.1 Akkermansiaceae bacterium
AATGATTTTAAGCCAGACCATGGTTTCACGCAGCTCTTTCAGAGAAATCTTCATCTGATGAATGAAGTCTTTGCGGGATTCTGCGCTTTGAGCTTCGCCATCATTTGGCGCTGGAGAGGTTCCAGACCGGATCCATGGGTTTGCGATGGGGTTGCCTGCTTTGGAATTTGGCAGAACCTCAACAACGCTGACGATGATGACCGCAAAATCGATCCGTCTTTCTTCCCGTATTTGAGGTGTCATGACAAGCCCATCGAAATTCAAAATTCAAAATTCATCGATCGGCACTCGGCACTCAGAAGGCTGCCGTAACTATTTTTTGATGTGGGATTTTCATAAGTTAGCGCCTATGGGGCACCTCCACCCACACCCGAGGCGGGTGTGCTCCCCAAGATGAAGCCGGTATCGCGGAGGAGGCTGTCGCGTGAACGGTCTAAAATACGGTCGAACTCGTAGCTGCCGTTGTGATCGAGGTCGGGGGTGGCGTCGCGGTTCTCGCCCAAGTGCGGCTGGCGAGTTTGCCGGCGGCAGTGTGGGTGTAGTCGGTGCAGTTGACGCTGGCGTCGGGCAAGGTATTACAACCGATTTGCTCGTCACGATCTTGGAGGTGCTGCGCGGCGGTGCGCCACACCAGCACGGCCACGGGTTAGCCTTGCTTCAGCACAAATGGATACAAGTGATCACCCACCTCGCGGCCTGCACCGAGCGGCTCCGCATTGAGCATTTGATGAGAGATCGCTCAATCCGCCGGGCCACGCGCCACGCGTATTCCCAGCACTTTGTGGGATGCATTTTCCCCGCAGCCGATGGTAGTGGATTTGATTTTCACGAGACTCACAAAGCATTTTTAGGCACATTTTTTCGCACTATTTTGAAATCAACCAAGAAATAATTACTGAATTCAAACTCAATGTCCTGCTTGTGTCAGATACATTTCAAGAAGATTCTTGCCATCCCCTCCACGGCAGAAGTAAATGATCTTAATCCATGTAAATTACGGGAAAATGTGATTTGTAATTTCCTCCCCCCAACACCGCTCATTATTTCGTCAGTTGTAGACTTATGAAAGCATCTTTTATTGCCGCAAGCCATCGCGCGAAACTTGTGTTTTTCAGGGTTTTCGGCGCAAAGGTGCTCCAGAATGCTTGGCAAAAATCGAAAATCCATTGGTTGATCAGCCCTTGGCGAACTGCCGGTTTAGGCGGTGGGCTGGGGCTGCTGGTCGCGATGGCGGCTTTTTCCATCCAGAGCACAATCGGCCTCGCGGACACCAACGCGGTGGCCAAGCACTCCCGTCAAGTTTTCACCAAAATTCTCGAGCTGCGAAGTGAGATTGAGGAGGCGCACAACACGGCAGTTGAGGCACCCATTTTTCGGCCCTACTTGCCGCAGGTTCGAGCGGTCTTACCCGAGACCCATGCGAGCCTTGATGCACTGCGGGAGTTAATTACGGATGACACTAACCAGCAGGCGCGACTTGTTGTGCTGGAACAACAGCTGACCCAGCTTGCTAAGCCGACGAGTCTGCCACAAATCCGCGCGAGCCTCAAGGCGATGGCCACGGCCGAAAAACAACGGCTGAAGTGGCACGAGACTCAGGCCGATGCCTTTACCGGCTGGCCCTTCATTATCGTGCCCACCGGACTGATGCTGTGCTTACTGCTTATCGGTTACAGCGTCGTTCAACTTAATGCGGAAGTCGCTAGCCGTCAACGCGGAGCTCGGTTGCTCACTTGGGAAAAAAAAGCTTTAGAATTGATCGTCAGTCCGGCGCCCTTGCCAGAAGTTCTCGACGGTTTAATGCGGGGTTTAGAAAATCAGCTACCGGAAGTGCTGCTCTTGGTCCTCCTCGTTGACGCCGACGGCACCCATCTGCGGCATGCGGCGAGCCCTAGCCTACCGGAGGCTTACGCCCGAGCCATTGAACTTGCTGAAGACTCTACAGGGAACCTGGTTGAGAATTATCTCCAAAATAGCGCTGCCAGCATCGCCACGGATACCCGCGGGAGCGCTTATCACGAGCTTGAGCTAGAACATGGGCTGTATGCCTGCTGGTCCAAGCCGATTCACGGGAGTTGTGGGAAAATTTTGGGGAGCCTCGTCATTTATGATCATCAGCCGCGGCATTCCGCGACTGCGGCCGAACTGGAAGTGATTGAGCGTGCGGTGAATATCACCCGCATCGCGATCGAGCGCAAACGGGCAGAAGAAGAAATCCTCACGTTCAATGCGGGACTCGAGCAGCGGGTAGAAAAACGCACCCGCGAACTGCAAGCCGCGAATGCCTCCCTCGCCGATTTCAAAGCGGCACTCGATGAGCACGCCATCGTTGCGATCACCGACGCAGGTGGCAAGATCACTTACGCCAACGACAAGTTTTGTGCGATTTCCAAATACTCGCGCGAGGAGTTGCTTGGCAAGGATCACCGGATCGTCAATTCCGGGCATCACTCCAAAGCATTTTTCACCGAGCTTTGGCAGACCCTTGCCAAGGGCCAAGTGTGGAAGGGCGAGGTTAAAAATCACGCCAAGGACGGTTCGGTTTACTGGGTGAAAAGCACAATTGTACCGTTCCTTGCCGGTGCCGGAAGGGCCGCGCAATTCGTCGCGATTCGCACGGACATCACTGAGCACAAACGCACCGAAGAGGCGCTGCGCGAAAGCGGGGAGCGCTTGCGCTTGGCCACCGATGCAGCCGATATCGCGGTGTGGGACCGCGATCTCAAAAGCGAGGTTCTTACTTGGGACAAACAAATGTTCGCGATCTATGGCTTGCCGCAGACTCCAGAAGGTCGAGTTTCGCATGAGGACTGGCAAACGGCGGTACTCCCTGTCGATCTGGCGGAACAGGAAGCGCGGCTGCAGCACACCATTGCCATCGGTGGTCGCGACCAACGCGAATTTCGGATTGTCCGCGCTTCAGACCAAGCCATCCGAGTGATTCACGCCGCCGAAACGGTCGTCGCAGGAGCCGATGGTCAAGCTGCGCGGGTCGTTGGAATTAATCTCGACATCACCGAGCGCAGGCAGGCTCGGGAGGAAATCAGCAAGCTCAATGCGGCACTTCAAAGCCGTGCCACCGAGCTCGAAGCTGCCAACACCGAGTTGGAGGCGTTCAGCTATTCGGTCTCGCACGACCTGCGGGCGCCGTTACGAGCGGTGGATGGATTTTCGCGGATGGTGCTCGAAGACTATGCTGCTCAGCTCGATGCCGATGGTCGACGGATGCTTAGCGTCATCCGTAGCGAGACATTGCGGATGAACCAGCTTATCAATGACTTGCTGGCCTTTTCCCGACTCGGTCGTCAGCCAATGGAATGGATATCGATCGAAATGCAGTCGATGGCACAAGAAGTTTTCAACGAACTGGCAGCCCTTGAGCCCGCACGTAAGCTGCGGCTCACACTTCACCCCTTGCCGTCGGCTTGCGGCACTCAAGCACTGATCCGGCAGGCTTGGGTAAACTTAATTGGCAATGCGATCAAATTTACCCAACAGCGGGAGATTGGGGAAATTGTGATCGGTGCCCAGCAGGGCCCGCACGGCAGCGCGGTATACTATGTCAAAGATAATGGCGCGGGTTTCGAGATGCAGTCGGCGAGCAAACTTTTCGGGGTCTTTCAGCGGCTGCACAGCCAACACGAATTTGCCGGAACTGGCGTCGGCTTGGCACTGGTGCAACGGATCGTCAAACGCCACGGCGGCAGCGTCTGGCCGGAGGCAGAAGTCAACCAAGGTGCAACATTTTATTTCACCCTCACAAATTAAAATTGAGGTGCTGGGCGCTAAAAATTTGTGGCAGCAACAAGCTACGAGCACTTGCCAAATATACCGGTTGAGCCGCGAAAAATTCCACACGTCGTGACTGCGTTCGGCAAATTGCAGTGAGTTGTAGCGGAAATGCCTGTCGCTCGCGGTCACCTAAGCTGCGGCTCAATTCGTCGATTTTAAAAACGTCATTGAAGCGCGCCCTTACCATGGCTATGTTTAGGTCCACTTAATTTGTTACCGATCTCGACCCCATGAATGCTCCTGAAAACCCCGGATTGCGCATTCTTTCCCTTGAAGACTCGGCCACGGACTCGGAGTTAATCCTACGAGAGCTCACTCGGGGTGGAATCGAGTTTGTTTCCACCCGGGTTCAGACGCGTGCCGATTTCGAACAGGCTTTAGCGGATTTTCATTCCGGCCTGATTCTGGCGGACTACATGCTGCCGTCTTTCAATGGCGGCCAAGCTCTTGCCCTTGCGCGGCAGCGTTGCCCGGATGTGCCGGTGATCATCATTTCCGGGGCGGTGGGTGAGGAAACGGCCGTCGAGCTTCTCAAAAATGGCGCAACCGACTTTGTGCTGAAGGACCGTCTCCACGGCCGCTTGGTGCCCGCCGTCCATCGAGCGATGCGAGAAGTCGAAGAACGCCAAGCCCGCCGCCAAGCCGAGGCGGACTTGCTGCGACTCAATGAACAACTTGAGCAGCGAGTCGCTGAGCGCACCCGCGAATTGTGGGCAAAAAATGCCTTGATGGAAGAAGATCTCAACATGGCCCGTGAACTCCAACTGGCTTTTTTACCCCACCACTTTCCGACTTTACCGCGCGGTGTCTCGCAGGCCGCCAGCGCGGTGAAATTTTGTAGTATTTTTCATCCAACCAGTTCGGTCAGTGGTGATTTTTTCAATGTGGTCCGAGTCTCAGAAACCGCCGTGGGGGTGTTTATTTGTGACGTGATGGGCCATGGGGTCCGTGCGGCATTGGTCACCGCGATGATGCGCGCGCTCGAAGAACAGCTCGGCGAATTGGCGGGAGATCCTGGCGCCCTACTCACCGAAATGAACCGTGCGCTCCGCGGTATTTTGCGGCAGCTCGGTACCACCCTTTTTACTACCGCTTGTTATGTGATTGTGGACGTTGCCAAGGGTCGCTTGACCTACGCCAACGCCGGTCACCCTAGCCCACTGCTGGTGCATCGCGCTCTCGGCGGAGTCGAGCCGATCACCGCTCGCCGGGCCGCTGGCCCGGCACTCGGGCTATTTGAAGATGTGCGATACCTCACCCACGAACGCCAAGTCGTGGCTGGCGATTTGATTCTCGCCTTCACGGACGGGCTCTTTGAAGTGGAAAATGCCAACGCCGAGTCATTCAGCATCGAGCGCCTGCGTGAATCGATCGGCCAACGCACTGGCCTGCCACTGGCTCAATTGCTGCAAGACGTTTTCACCGAGATCGAACATTTTGCGGAAGGCCAAGCGTTTTCCGACGACGTCTGCCTGGTGGGGATGGAGATTTCACGCTTGGCGGCAGGTGCCGCATAGCGGCGAAACTTCAGAAACCATGACTGCCCTTGTGATCGCCGAGTCGATTGGTGAGGGAAGGAGAACACCCGAGGGTTGGGGCTTTCACCTAAAGGCGCTAACTTAAGAAAATCCCACATCAAGAAATAGTTACGCCAGCCTTCTGATTGCCGAGTGCCGAGT
>JAYWAR010000169.1:0-15063 GCA_043782285.1 Akkermansiaceae bacterium
TATTCCCCGCGAGCCAAAATCACTTCTGCTTGTTTACCTAAAACCGTCCCTAACTCGACTTGCTCACGCAATAAAGCACCCGTGCTGAGATAACCAAGACCGAGACTTGCCGCAAGTCGCCGCCCTTGAGTGCCCTTACCCGAAGCCGGAGGACCTAGCAGAACGATACAGGGCGACTTGGCTGCGTCAGCGTAAGCGATCAATGGGCTCGATTGTAGATATAAGCAGCGCTGCCAATGACGATCAAGATTCCAATGACCGTCCACAGATAGATAATTGCAGTCCGTGGTGCCGCGCCGCTCGCTTGACTGAGACGATCGTAGCGTCCTTTGAGTTTTCCTTTACGCAGAAAACCATCATAGTGTTTTTGAAGCAATTGAGTTTCAACTTGGCGCATCACATCAAGTACCACTCCGACCATGATCAACAACGAAGTGCCACCAAAGAATTGAAGAACCGGTGAACCCGGAGGAAGCCCTACCAAGTGGCCAGTTAGTACCGGTAGCACAAATAGCGCGACCATGAAAAACGCACCCGCAAACGTCAGCCGCGTCATCGTAAAGTCGAGGAAATCTGCCGTTGGCTTACCCGGGCGAACACCCGGAATGTAGCCACCATTGCGCTTGAGATCTTCAGCGATTTGCGAAGGTTGAAACATCATCGCCACCCAGAAATATGAGAACAAGAAAATCCCAATTCCACCTAGAATATAGAACCACAAACCACCGCGTGAGAGCTCGCCATAGAGTTTCACGGCCCATGGTTTTCCAGCAATTCCTGGAATCCACTGCAACATCAAAGGTGGCAGTGATAACACTGCTGAAGCGAAAATGATCGGCATCACACCTGCGTAATTAACCTTGAGTGGCAAATACTGGGTCTGGCCACCAAACTGTTTGCGACCCACCACACGTTTGGCATATTGAACGGCAATTCGGCGCTGCGCTTGCGTAATCGCGATAGTTGCGGCAATCACCACTAACAAGAGGGCGATCATTACCACCATCCACATCGCATTGAAGGCATTTACATTTCCGGTAGAAGGAACAAAATATTTCCAAGCTTGAATCAAAGCACCGGGCAACGCTGAAATAATATTAACCGTGATGATAATCGAAGTGCCGTTGCCAATCCCCTTCTCCGTGATTTGATCCGCGATCCACAGCAACAGCACCGTCCCTGCGACGATCGTAATCACCGTCAGCGCCATCCACATGTAGGAAGGATCGGGAACTAAATTGCCAAACTTTTCAACCCCCTTCATGAACAAATTGCTACCAGGATTGGTAAGCGATTTGGCCACAAAAAACCCTTGAACTAAGGCAATCCCAATCGTGATGTAGCGGGTGTATTGGGTAATTTTTTGACGACCACCGTCCTCACGTGCGAGACGAGAAAGTTTGGGAACCACCGCTGTCATTAACTGCACCATGATTGATGCCGAGATGTACGGCATAATCCCAAGCGCAAAGATACCGGCCTGTTGTAGGCCGCCACCCGAGAATACCGTAAGCAACGCAGAAATCCCACCACCCGTAACTGGATCTTTGGTCTGACTGTCTAACCATGCCTTAATCACAGAAGCATCAACGCCAGGCAGAGTGATATGCACTCCGAGACGAATGATAACAATCAAGGCGAGAGTGAACAGAATCCGGTCGCGGAGTTCAGGAATTTTCCAAGTGTTGGTGAACGCAGAAATCATGGTTGAGTGGTAAAAAAGGATGAAGCTTGGGCTATAAACACGATGAGGAAGCGCGGGTGCGCTTCCTCATCGGAAATCAGAGATCAATCAAAAGTAATCAAGCAATCGGCTTGGCTTCGACGACCTTTACGGGTGGCTCGGTAACGGTACCACCTGCTTTTTCAATTTTTTCGCGGGCAGAAGCACTGGCATTATTGACCACGATATGAAAAGCTTTGGTGACTTCGCCAATACCAAGAATCTTGACTTTGTCGCAACGACCATTGACGAGACCTTGAGCACGAAGAGCAGCTTCATCGATAGTGGCACCGGCGTCGAATAGATCGTCGAGCTCACCTACGTTGAAAACACAAAAGACATCACGGAAATCGTAGTTGTTGAAACCACGCTTAGGAAGACGACGGTGAAGTGGCATCTGACCACCTTCGAATCCGACACGAGTGCCACTTCCGGAGCGAGCCTTTTGACCTTTGTTGCCCTTACCCGAAGTTTTACCGTGACCGGAGCTTTCGCCGCAACCGAGACGTTTGTTACGGTGCTTGGAGCCCGGATTCGGGCTGAATAAATGAAGTTCCATTGTATTAAAGAATTATTTGTTGAAAGTTATGAGTTAGAAATTAAAAATCTTTGGATTCCAAATGAGGCTAATTTCTAACTTTAAACTTAGATGGCCTTCTCACGCTTTTTCTTACCACGCGCACTGAGAACTTGGTCACGAGTGCGGAGTTGGGAGAGAGCCTTGAGCGTGGCTTTCACCACGTTCGCATGATTGGAAGAACCCATCGATTTAGCAAGAATATCGCGAATGCCGACAGCTTCGCAAACTGCACGCACCCCGCCACCGGCGATGATGCCCGTTCCCGGAGAAGCTGGCTTGAGAAGAACCTTGCCACCACCGAACTCCGCGTAGATTTCGTGAGGAATCGTGCCATCAACGATACTCATCGAGACGAGTACCTTGCGAGCACCTTCGCTGGCCTTCTTAATTGCATCTGCCACTTCGTTTGCCTTACCATATCCGAGACCGACTTTACCGACTTTATTGCCAGTAACGACAAGCGCTGAGAAACTGAAGCGACGGCCGCCCTTGACGACCTTGGCGCAACGATTGATGAAGACTACTTTTTCGGAAAGCTCATTGCCTTCCGCATCGGTAGGAGCCGCACGCTCTTCGCGACGTGGACCGCCACGACCGCGACCGCCTTGGCCGCCTTGACCGCCGCCTTGGTAGCCACCGCCACCGCCGCCACCTTGATAGCCGCCGCCTTGGCCGCGATTACCTTGATAGCCACCGTGTTGGGGTGCTGAGCCTGCAACTGGACCTAAAGGTAAAGCTGGAGCTGTGGGTGTTTGATTATCTGGAATTGTTACCATGATGAATGTCAGATCAGAACGTTAGAATTGGAGCCCAGCTTCACGCGCTGCATCAGCGAGTGCTTTGACTTTACCATGATAAAGGTGACCGCCGCGATCGAAGACCACAGCGCTGATGCTCAAACCCTTGGCGCGCTCTGCGAGGAGAGCTCCGACTTTTTGAGCGCTCTCCACATTGGCAGAGGCGTTTTCAAAAGCTTTGTCGAGCGTAGAAGCAGAGACCAAAGTCCGGCCTGCTGCGTCGTCGATGACTTGGGCGTAAATGTGTTGATTGGAGTAATGAACGGCCAAACGTGGACGTTCGGCAGTGCCGGAAACTTTCCGACGAATGCGATTGTGGATCCGTCGGCGGATCGACTTGCGATTGATAGTGCTCATAGTGCCGTAATTGTTGTGAGGTGTGGGACGACGGTAGTGGCTTACTTGCCGACGCTCTTGCCTTCTTTGCGGCGAACTTTTTCACCGACATAGCGAACGCCTTTGCCCTTGTATGGCTCAGGTGGATAGAAACCGCGAACTTCGGCAGCGAACTGACCAACGAGCTGTTTATCGATACCTTCGACCTTAATCTTGGTGTTGTCCACGACCGTGACGTTAAGACCCGACGGAATGGGATGAAGCAATGGGTGTGAGCGACCGAGCGAGAGGTCAAGGTCAGAACCTTTGACCGCAGCACGGAGACCAACACCGATGATTTCAAGATCTTTGACGAAACCCGTGGAGACGCCCAAAATCATATTCTGGACGAGGCTGCGGGCAGTGCCATGGAGAGCTTTATGTTGACGTTGCTCAGTAGCGCGAGACACCACGACGGTGCCTTCAGCAGCGGAGAGCGAAATACCTTCTGGAAGCGGGAAATCGAGGGTGCCTTTGGGGCCTTCGACGATCACCGTGCGGCCATCAAGTTTGACGGCAACAGTTGCTGGAAGTGAAATTGGTTTGAGTCCGACTCGTGACATGGTAGTATTTTCCTTTTACGAGTTAGGTGTTACCAGACGTTGGCGAGAAGTTCGCCACCGAGGTTTTGCTTCTTGGCGGAGCCACCGGACATCACGCCTTTCGAAGTAGAAAGAATCGAGATTCCGAGACCAGACATGACCCGTGGAACTTCACCAGCACCGACGTAATGGCGGCGACCGGGAGTAGAGACTCGCTTAAGATCGGTAAGAACCGAACGACCATCGATGAATTTTGGCTTGGCCTTGAGAGTGGTACGGTCGCCAGTGACGACTTCGTACTTCCAGAGATAACCTTCTTCTTGAAGAATGCGGGCGATATCCGCCTTAATCTTGGAATAAGGAGCGGAGAATTCCTCATTGCCAGCGCGGGCAGCGTTTTTGAAACGCGTGAGAAAATCGGAGATTGGATCGGTGAGAACTGCCATATAATTGGATTCCTTGAAGGTTGTGGGTCCGGAGTTAGTTGGCAGCTGCGGCCTCGGCCTCAATTTCGTTTGCCTTTTTCATGTCGCGGAACGGCATGCCCAACTCCATCAGGAGTGCGCGGCCTTCTGCGTCTGTCGGTGCGGAAGTGACAAAAATTAAATCAAAGCCAATCGTGCGTTTGATCTGATCAATTTCAATTTCCGGGAAGATCGATTGATCACTGACGCCACAGGCGTAATTGCCGCGACCGTCAAATGACTTCGACGAGATCCCGCGGAAGTCGCGGATGTTCGGAGCGGTGACGTTGATGAAACGGTGGAGAAACTCCCACATCCGAGCACCACGAAGGGTGACGCGAGCGCCGAGTGCTTCACCTTCGCGTAACTTGAAGTTAGCAACTGCCTTCTTCGAAAAACTGATGGAAGGGCGTTGACCGGTGATTTTCTGGATTTCGTTGACGGCGTCATCGACGGCGACTTTACGATCCGGGGACTTACCCATGCAGGAAGTGACCACAATCTTTTCGAGACGTGGAACTTGATGGGCATTGGTGTAACCGAGACTCTTCTTCAGAGCCGGAACAACCTTGTCCTTATATTGTGTTAGTAGTGCTGGTGTGCTCATGTTTTTGCGGGTCAGCGCTGATTAATCAGACGCTTAAGCGCGGGCGGAAGCGAAATGCTTCAGCCCACTTTTTTGACATTGGAGATATGGACAGGACCATCGATGGTTTTGATACCACCGTTAGGTTCAGCTTCAGTGGCCTTGACAGCCTTCTGGATGGGACGACCGCCTTCAACGACGACCTTTCCTTTGGCAGCATTCACGAGGAGCACGGTACCGCGCTTGCCTTTGTGATTGCCTGCGATGATTTCGACTTGGTCACCTTTTTTGACGTGGGTCTTGATGCGGCTCATGAAATTAGAAAGTAAATGGAGTGGATGAACGAATACCAGGGTTCAGAGAACCTCAGGTGCGAGAGAAACAATTTTCATGAACGAACGATCACGGAGTTCACGAGCCACAGGGCCGAAAATACGTGTTCCGCGTGGGTTGTTGTCCTTGTCGATGATGACGACTGCGTTAGAATCGAAGCGAAGGACGGAGCCGTCAGCACGACGGATTGGGTATGCAGTGCGAACTACAACCGCTTTTACGACACTGCCTTTTTTCACCGCCGCAGTCGGGATGGAATCGCGAATGTGGCAGGTGATCACATCACCGATACATGCGGTGCGGCTACGCTTGCCGAGCACACCGATCATTTTTGCGCTACGAGCACCGGTATTATCGGCAACTACCAGCATAGTTTCCATCTGAATCATGACTTAAAAAAATTTGAGATTTGAGATTTGAGATTTGAGAACAGCCAGAGCCGACTCAATGAGAAATGACTTCGGCCAGCGTCCAGCACTTCAATTTCGAAAGCGGCCGAGTTTCGACGATACGAACGCGATCCCCGATTTGACCTTGGTTGCTTTCGTCATGCACATAGTACTTTTTGGAACGTTTGACGATTTTATTAAATTTAGGATGGGGAACGCGGGCAACGTGTTCGACCACGAGGGTCTTGTCCATCTTATTGGAAATAACCACGCCAACGCGGGTTTTGCGGAGGTGGACTTGGGCGTCCGAAGGAGTCTCGCTCATGATAAAAATAGGTAGGATCTTGGATTAGGCGAGCGACTTGGCGGTAACCGCTGTCAACACTTGCGCAGTTTCGCGACGCACTTGACGAATGCGAGCAGGATTTTCCAATGTGCCAGTGGCACGTTGGAGGCGGAGATTAAGAGCTTCCTGCTTCAATTCACGCAACCGAGTTTCGAGCTCAGCGGAGGAAAGTTCATTAGGAGCTTTGGCTTTAGTTTTGGCCATGGTTCAGACAAATGTTAGTTAGATAGATCGGACGGATCAAGCGTGTGGATTACGAGCAACGAGACGAGTACGAATCCCCAGCTTGTAAGAAGCGAGACGCATCGCTTCTTTTGCTGCAGATTCTGGCACTCCGCCAATTTCGAAAAGCATATTCCCGGGGCGGATCACAGCGACCCAACCTTCGACAGCACCTTTACCTTTACCCATCCGTGTTTCAGGAGGACGCGAGGTAATCGACTTGTGCGGGAAAACTCGGATCCAGACTTTTCCTTTCCGCTTCAGAGAGCGGTTGATCGCGATCCGGCAAGCTTCGATTTGGCGGTTGGTCAACCAACCACGGTCGAGGGTTTGCAGACCGAAGTCACCGAAGGCGACAGTGGTTCCGCGCTGGGCATTCCCGGCTCGGCTTCCGCGGTGGCTTTTGCGGAACTTGGTTCGTTTGGGCATCAAAGGCATAACTCGGTCCTTCTTGGAAAAATGTTAATTGAAAATTGAGAGATTGAGAAATCAGTTACGATTGTTAGGACGGCGATCACCACCGCGATCACCACCGCGATTGCCGCGATCACCACGGTCATTACGACCTTGAGGCTGTTTGCCGGTGCCGTCGTCTTCCTTTTTGTTGACCCAGCACTTGATGCCGATGATGCCATACAAAGTGCGAGCTTCAGCAAAACCGTAGTCGAGAGGGACACGCAAAGTTTGCAAGGGCACTTTACCTTCGCGATAACCTTCAGCACGGGCAATGTCCGCACCACCGAGGCGACCAGCGCAACGGAGACGAATCCCTTCTGCACCAAATTCCATGGCGGTTTGTAAAGCGCGCTTCATGGCGCGGCGAAAGGAAATCCGACGCTCAAGTTGCACCGCAATTTGTTCGGCAACCAATTGAGCATCAAGCTCAGGCTTACGGATTTCAATGATGTCGATTTTCACTTGGGCACCTTTGCAGAGGCCGGTGATTTCCTTTGTCATCACTTCAATTTCTTTACCTTGGCGACCAATGATCAGGCCTGGGCGGGAAGTGTGAAGGGTGACACGAACACTGTTCCAGGCACGCTCGATGACCACACGGGCCAGTCCAGCATTCACCAGTTTGTTCTTAAGATAGCCGCGGATCGCGAGATCTTCGTGCAGCTTATCGGTATAATCTTTGCCTTTGGCAAACCACTTGGAACGCCAGTCTTTATTGACGGCGAGGCGGAATGCGATCGGATTTACTTTTTGGCCCATGGTCGGTGAGGAATGAAATTAAAAGGATGGATATCAGGCTTGTGCATCAACCGCTACGGCTGGAGCTTCTTCAATAGTTTGGGCCGCGGCCTTGCGCACAACCTTCTTTTTCTCCTCGGGGGTAGAGCCGACGAGAGTAATCGAGATGTGGCTGGTGCGTTTCAGAATCGGACCGGCGGAACCTTTAGCGCGTGGTTTGAAACGACGCAACGTCGGTCCCGCACCGATAACAGCTTCCTTGATGATGAGAGTCGAGGCATCAAGAGAGAAATTATTTTCCGCATCCGCAATTGCGGTCTTAAGCGTTTTACCAATCAGCTGAGCGGCCTTCTTGGGAGTGAATGTCAAAATATCAAGTGCGCTCGAGACGGCGAGACCTTGAATTTCGCGGGCGACGTCACGCGCTTTTTTAGGCGAGAGGCGAACGAATTTAGTGATGCTTTTGACTTCCATGTCGTCGGACGTGATTGGTTACTGCGCTGAGGCTTGTGTTTCGAGAACGGCGAGATCGCCGAGGCGTGGGGATTCGGCACCTTTATCGAGGTTTTCGACAAAGGCACCACTGACGCCCTTGCGGACGTCAGCGAGAATTGCTTTACCGTAGGGCTGTTGCCCGCGGGTGAGACGAAAGGACATGCCAATTTTTGCGCCTTGGCTTTCACCAAGATTCAAAACCAACATCCCACTTTCTTGATCGATACTGACAATACGGGCCTGCTGCAGTGAGCCGGACCGAACATCGGGGCGAGGCTTCTGGCGTAGTCCGAGGACAGCGTCAAGCTCTCGTAGTGAAGTTTCTACACGTAATCTTGCATCCGGGTCAGAAACTACCGCCTTACGAAGGTAATCACTGAATGTGGCGGCAACATGTTTGGCAGAAATTTCTAATTGGCTGTTACGTTCATTTGCAAGCTGCAAGTCGCCAACAGCCTGGACCAGACGATCATCTGCTCCATCGAGCAAATTCTTACCGAGTGCTTCATTGCGCACTTTAAGCTCATCCAATTCCTTGGATGCTTTATTAGCTTGGGTAAGACTGCGCTGAAGCGCTTGATTTTGCCCTTGGAGAACATGAATGATCTCCTGTAACTCCCCCGTCGTCGCAGCGGGACCTCCAAACACCTCACCCACTGCCAACAAGCCAAAGGCTGCAGCAAGTGATTTGAGATGAAAAGTGGAACGCATGGAGGTGGAGGAGTAAATGGAATCAAATTATTTCTTACCAATACCGCCGTGAGTCTTGAATAGGCGGGTCGGTGAAAACTCACCTAATTTGTGGCCAACCATATTTTCGGTCACATAAACGGGAACGAAGGTCTTGCCATTGTGGACAGCAAAGTTATGGCTGACAAAGTCAGGAGTGATCATCGACTTGCGGCTCCATGTTTTGATGGGCTTGCGGTCGGATCCGGCTTCGGCGACTGCATCGATCTTAGCAAGTAGCTTTTGGTCGACGTATGGGCCTTTTTTGAGTGAGCGTGGCATGAAATCAGTTGGTTAAATGGTTCACAAAAAGTGGATTACTTCTTCTTCGCTTTGTGGCGGGACTCGACAATAAAGACACTGGTGGTCTTGCGTTTGTTGCGAGTCTTTTGACCTTTGGCATGACCCCACGGGCTAAGAAGGTGCTGACGACCACCGCCCGATTTCGATTTACCTTCGCCACCACCGTTCGGGTGGTCAACTGGGTTCATCGTCATCCCGCGGACAGTCGGGCGTACACCCTGCCAGCGAGTGCGGCCGGCCTTGCCCGAAGTTTCGTTCATGTGGTCACGGTTTCCAACTTGGCCGATCGTGCAGAAGCAGCGATCATTGAAGCGGCGGATTTCGCCGGAAGGCATTTTGACCAATGCCCAGCCGCCATCACGGTTGGAAAGCACCGCCAATTGACCCGCAGCACGCGCCACTTTTCCGCCATTGCCAGGGATAAGCTCGATGTTGTGAATTGGAGTACCGAGTGGCACTGCACTGAGTGGCATTGCATTGCCCGTTTTAGGAGCAACTGCTGCACCTGCGATGACCGTAGTTCCTACCTCAAGACCAAGCGGTGCAAGAATATAAGATTTTTGGCCATCTTCATACTGAATGAGGGCAATCCGGCAAGTACGATTCGGATCGTACTCGATCCCGACAACAGTCGCCGGAGCATCGTGCTTCCCACGCTTGAAGTCGATCAGACGATAGTGGCGTTTGTGGCCACCGCCGACGTGACGGATCGTGATACGGCCGGTGTTGTTACGGCCACCGCTACGCTTGAGTGGCGTGAGAAGACTCTTCTCAGGCTTGCTCTTGGTAATCTCGTCGAATGACGGAAGATTTTTATAGCGGGCGGATGGTGTGATTGGCTTGAAAGTTTTCAGGGGCATGACAATCGGAACGTTAAATTGTTACGTTTGGAGCTGCGGTAAATCGCTTAGACCAGATCGAGCGATTCGCCTTCTTTGAGACGAACGATCGCTTTTTTCCAGTGATTGGTGCGGCCGGCATCGGCACGGCGTTGGCGGCGGAGTTTTCCGTCATAGTTGGCAGTACGCACAGCCACGACAGTTTTTCCGAAGAGTTGTTCAACAGCTTGTTTGATCTCAAGCTTGTTAGCCTTACGGTCCACTTCAAGAGTGACCTCATTGTTAGTCTCCTGCAACATGGTTGCTTTTTCGGAGAGACGGACGTTTTTAATGACCTGGTAAATATCTTTCATGATCTCGGTGTTAGGTCCGGGGTTCAGGCAGTGCGAGCTGCAAGAGTTTGAACGGCGTCTCCCACGAGGATGACCGTATGAGCGAGGAGAAGCTGCTCGACGTTGAGGTCGCTAGCAGTGACAAGCTGAACCCAAGCAACATTGCGTCCAGCAAGGTAAGTCGAATCATCGAAATGATTGGAAACTACCAAAATTTTACCTGGCTTAGCGAGGGTATCAAGCAGCGCGATGAATGACTTAGTCTTGCCATCGGCAACCGAAAAGGACTCAACAGTCTTGATTTTTTCAGCGGTGACGAGATCACCCAAGGTACGCCGGAGAGCAAGCTTACGAACCGTCTTGGTGACTTTTTTCGAGTAATCCCGAGGGCGGGGTCCAAAAACAACACCACCACCGACAAAAATCGGAGCACGTTTGTCACCATGACGAGCACCACCGGTGCCTTTTTGCTTGTAGATCTTGCGGTTATTCCCGGAGACCTCGCCCCGAGTCTTGGTGCAAGCGGAGCCAGTACGGCGGTTGGCGCGATAGGCGATCACGAGATCGTGAACGGCTTGGCGACCTTTCTCAGCACCTACCAACACGAGGTTGGCGGTTTGAGCGTCTTCTGCGGTGAAAGTCTTAACGGACATGACTAGGAATCGTGAAAGGTTACAGAATGCCGCCGGATCAGGCGGACTTTTTCTTAGCTGGGCGGACAGTGACGTAGTTTCCGTTGGAACCGGGAACTGCACCAGAGACGAGGATGACGCCATCTTCAGGACGAACAGCGACGATTTTGAGATTTTGGACGGTGGCGCGGGTTGTTCCCATGTGGCCGGGCATCTTTTGGTTTTTCCAAACACGACCAGGAGTCGAGCGGCAACCGATGGCGCCAGTCCGGCGATGCATCATGGAGCCGTGAGTCATTTTCAAACCACCGAAACCATGGCGTTTCACCGCACCTTGGAAACCGCGGCCCTTCGATTCGCCGATCACGTCAACCCATTGGCCTGCCGTGAAAGTTTCGAGACCGGGGTGGACGACTGGAAGCTCGACGCCATTTTCGACGCGAAATTCTTGAATAAAACGCTTCGGAGTCGAGCCAGCCTTCTTGAAAATACCGAGAGCTGGCTTAGAAACGCGTTGTTCTTTTTGATCGCCATAGCCAACTTGGACAGCGGTGTAACCGTCAGTTTCTGGAGTCTTGGATTGGAGGATCGTATTTCCGGAAACGTCGATGACGGTTACAGGGATCATGATGCCGGCTTGTTGGTCGAACAAGCGGGTCATACCGATTTTTTTGCCGAGAAGGCCGAGTGACATGGCTTTAAAAATTTGAGAGTTGAGAGTTGAAACTTAAAATACAGGCGCTCCTGAACTTAGATACGGATGGTGATATCAACACCTGCTGGAAGGTTGAGCTTTTTAAGCTCGTCCACCGTCCGGGCAGTTGGATCTACGATGTCGAGAAGACGCTTGTGAGTCCGGATTTCGAACTGCTCCATCGACTTCTTGTTAACGTGTACCGAGCGGTTAACACTGAATTTTTCGATACGAGTCGGCAGTGGAATTGGGCCTGCAACGCGGGCTCCAGTTCTTTTTGCAGTCTCCACGATTTCTTGCGCGGAACGATCAATCGCACGGTGATCGAAGGCACGCAGGCGGATACGAATTTTCTGGTTTTCCATAGTGGAGATTAAGTTGGCGGTTTGCGTGAATTAGGAGAAGGGGCGAATTAGCCCATGCGGTCGCTGACGATTTCTTCGACAATGTTCTTCGGTACCTGCTCGAAATGCGATGGGGTCATCGCATAAGAAGCTCGACCTGAGGAGAGAGTCCGAACGGCGGTCGAGTAGCCGAACATTTCTTTGAGAGGGACATTGGCATGCACAATCGAGAGCTTGCCTTTGGATTCGGTGTTTTGGATCTGACCACGGCGGCGGCTGAGATCGCCCATGACATCACCTTGGTAATCGTCCGGGGTCGAAACTTCCACGGCCATGATGGGTTCAAGCAGGATTGACTTGGCTTTCTTAAAGCCATCTTTCATCGCGAAAATCGCTGCCATGGTGAAAGCGTTTTCATTAGAATCAACGTCGTGGTATGATCCATCCAAAATTTCAACCCGTACATCAATTACCGGATAACCGGCAATCACACCGTTCATCATCGATTCTGTAATACCCTTATAAACTGCATTGATGTATTCCTTGGGAATGGCACCACCAATTATTTTGTTTTCGATAGTCAGGCCTTTACCTTTTTCATTTGGCTGGATTGCAAGCACGACATGACCGTACTGGCCACGGCCGCCGGATTGCTTAATCAGCTTGCCTTCGCCACCAGCGGCTTGAGTGATTGTCTCGCGATAAGCGATTTGAGGAGCACCGGTGTTCGCTTCGACTTTGAATTCTCGGCGAATGCGATCAATGATGATCTCCAAATGAAGTTCACCCATGCCTGAAATAATCACTTGGCCAGTCTCTTCATCGGTCTTGACCATGAAAGTTGGATCCTCTTCAGAAAGACGGCCGAGCGCTAAACCTAACTTTTCTTGGTCAGCAACAGTCCTTGGCTCGACAGCCATCGAAATGACCGGTTCCGGGAAGGTTGGTGGCTCAAGCACCACATCATATTTGTCTGAAGCGAGCGTATCACCCGTTGTGACGTTCTTAATACCGACCATCGCAGCGATATCACCAGAGTAGCAAGCATCGATGTCCTTGTGCTCATTCGCTTGAATTTGAATCAAACGACCAACCCGCTCGGAACGCCGAGTACGCGGGTTATAAACTGTATCCCCCTTGCGGATAACTCCAGAGTAAACCCGGAAAAAAACTAACTTGCCTACAAATTTGTCAGCCCAAAGTTTGAAGGCCAATGCCACAAACTTTTGATTGTCCGAGGTAACCACTTCAATTTGAGTCTCGGCATGATCGGGATCCATTCCAATCGCAGACGGAATGTCCAGCGGACTTGGAAGATAATCAATCACTGCATCAAGCAAATATTGAACCCCTTTATTTTTAAAAGCAGAACCACCCGTAACAGGAACCAATTTGTTAGCAATTGTCGCCCGCCGGATCCCTTGTTTGAGCTCTTCGAGAGTGATCGTTTCTTCGTTGAGAAATTTTTCACCAACAATTTCATCTACATCAGCCACTGCATTGACGAGTTCATCGTGTGCTTGCTGGCATAGAATAATGAGATCGCCTTCGAGCTCTTTGACGCTGTAAGTCGAGCCGAACTTGTCATCATCAGAAAAGTAAACAGCCTTCTGATTGACCACGTCAATCTGCCCGATCAGATGATCTTCGCAGCCAATCGGTATTAAAATACGAACTGCGTTTGCTCCCAACTTTTCTTTAACTTCATCAAAGACGTTGTCAAAGTTTGCACCGGTACGGTCCATCTTGTTGACGAACACGATCCTTGGAACATGATATTTTGTCGCTTGCCGCCAAACCGTTTCGGATTGTGGCTGAACACCCGCAACTCCACAGAAAACAACAATTGCACCATCGAGTACTCTCAACGAGCGTTCCACTTCAGCAGTGAAATCAACGTGACCGGGAGTATCAATGATGTTGATCCGATTTTTTTGGCCGGGAAAAAGCTTAATCATCCCCTGCTCCTCGTGCTGCCACCACTCAGTAGTGACAGCGGCAGAAGTAATTGTGATCCCACGCTCACGCTCTTGCTCCATCCAGTCGGTTGTTGCACCACCATCGTGGACTTCACCGATTTTGTGAATCATCCCTGTGTAAAACAAGATCCGCTCCGTGAGCGTTGTCTTACCCGCGTCAATGTGCGCAGCGATCCCGATATTTCGGGTGCGCTCAAGCACATATTGGCGGTTTGGACTGTTGGGATTCACTTGGAAATTAGCTAGAATGCTAGGGTCAAATTAGAAACGAAAGTGAGCAAAAGCACGGTTAGCCTGCGCCATCTTGTGGACATCGTCGCGTTTGCGAACCGCACTACCTTGGTTGTTCGCAGCATCTTTAATCTCATTCGCGAGAGCCACATGCATTGGCGTACCCTTACGATTGCGAGCGTAATTGACCAACCACCGCATCGAAAGTGACTCGGAACGATCCGCTGCCACCTCGAGTGGTACTTGATAGGTTGCACCACCAACACGGCGAGATTTAACTTCCACCCGAGGTTTGGTATTTTCCACGGCACGGGTGATAACTTCAAGTGGATCGACAGTGTCGACACCTTCGTTAGCACGCTCAATTGCGGCGTAAACAATACGTTGAGCGAGTGAACGCTTGCCGTCCTCCATCACCTTGGTGATGAGGTGACCGACGAGAGGACTGTCATAGCGGGGATCGCGACGGTCAGGCTTGGTGAAAATGCGCTTGCGGCGTGGCATGGCGGTAGAAGGTAAAGTTTAAGTTAAAACGAGTGATTTACTTCTTCCCGCCTTTTTTGGCGGGAGCGGCGACAGCACCGGGTTTCGGACGTTTTGCACCGTATTTTGAACGGCTTTGACGACGCTTATCAACCCCGAGGGTATCGAGTGAACCACGAACAATGTGGTAACGAACACCTGGAAGGTCCTTCACCCGTCCACCGCGAACGAGGACGATTGAGTGTTCTTGGAGGTTGTGCCCTTCACCACCAATGTAGGCGATGACTTCGAATCCGTTGGTAAGGCGAACCTTGGCCACTTTACGGAGAGCCGAGTTAGGCTTCTTGGGCGTGCGAGTCATGACTTGAAGACATACTCCGCGGCGCTGTGGGCAGTTGACAAGAGCGGGTGACTTCGACTTTTCGGCCGGAGTGAGGCGTCCCTTGCGAAC
>JAYWAR010000170.1:0-1944 GCA_043782285.1 Akkermansiaceae bacterium
GAAGATCAGCACCGTGCGCAAACCCGCAGTCAAGGCGCACAAAGGCATCAACCCTTTCACCAAGGAAGAAGTCATGTTCAAGGCCAAGCCTGCCACCACCGTCGTCAAAGTGCGGCCACTCAAAAAGCTCAAGGACATGGCGCTCTGAGTCTGGACATTTAATCAAGTGACCGTCCATGCGGCTCCCCGGGTCTCCGGTGGAGCCGCTATTTTTTGTGGATGTTAGGGCGGGATTTCACCTCGCGACTCGGTCCGACGACTGAAATGTTAGGAGGGGAATAACCCACTCGGGACGATGGTGAGATGGGTGCTTTTTTATCCGCGTGAGCTGCCCGGAGATCGGCCTCAGCCCGCCCGTTTAATTTACCCAATATGGGTGACCGCTCAAAAAATGGTGCGCACGACAGGACTCGAACCTGAACAGGGTTGCCCCCACTAGAACCTGAATCTAGTTATTTATGGATTCTCGTGATCCGCAATGACCCATTATGAACCGCTAAATTCATTCCCTTACAATGCCTTATGAATTTTTTAGGGTTGCACAAGCAGTCAAATTAAGTCATACCGCGTCTGAAAAAGTGGCCGGATAATGGCCGGAAGAAATAACACAATGAAACCAATAAAAATCAAAAAGAAGGCACGTGCACTTTCAAAAACGACTGCGGGATACTGGTCGCAGAAGGCCTATCTCGAAACGAAGGGGGACTGGCAGTCGGCCAACTTTTTTGTCAGAGTTCAGGCCTTGGGAGACAGGCGGAAACTACGCCTCGAATCCTGTAATCGTGAGGACGCCGGTCGGGAGGCACTTGCAAGGTATTTGGAGATCCTTTCCAAGGGTTGGCCCGTCGCACCGGGAATCAAGCTAGATCTGCCGGAGAAATCCACCCTACCCCAGAACCCATCGGTAGGAGATTGGATCGAGATGGCTCGCAAGAAGTCCAAAGCGCGTCCTGAATCCATGAACAAGTATGCGGAATCCCTTAGGACGATCGCCGGAGAGATCCTGGGCATGAGTCGGGCACGCAAGCCAGAGCAACGCAACAAGATCAACGCGCTCAAGATTTCAGAGCTTTCGAAGGAGACACTCGATACGTGGCACGACTCCCGGATGGCGAGGGCCAAGAAATTGGACTTCGTGCAAGAATCGCGGGCGCAAAACACGGTCCGCTCTCTCATTGCCAACGCCAAGGCCCTGTTCACCGATGACGTTCTCGAAGCAATAGGTGCCTCGGTAGATAGCCTCAGCAGCATCCCCTTCCGGCGGCTGAAATTGCCCCCCAAAAACAAATCACGTTACACCAGCCGATTTGACCCTACCAACCTGCTGCTCACCGCAGCTGCCGAACTAGGGTCCGCCGATCCTGACGACGACGATGAAGAAATCGCGAGCCGCTACGAACAATGGAAGATTCTCTACCTCGCACTGGTGGCAGGGCTGCGATACAACGAGATTGACCGACTGCGCGTGCAGGAGATCTTTGCGACTGCGGGACGAATTTTCGTCAGGCCGCATGGGACTTTCAGGCCGAAAACGGATGCATCCGAAGGCGAAGTTCTCGTAAGTTCGGAGGCTTCCATGGTTCTTTGCGAAATGCTCAAGCATACGAAAGGTCAGTGGTTCATCAAAGACGGGCCGAGCAAACACAGCCCCAGTTACCGGGCAAGCATTCATCATGAACGGCTTCTCAACTGGCTGCGAAATTACCAGGAACGAGGATTCAAACCCCTGGCAGATGTGCATAAGCCGATCCACGAACTCAGAAAAGAGGCTGGCACCCTCGTCAACAAAACGCACGGACTCAATGAGGCGAAAAACTTTCTGCGTCACAGCTCGATTGCAACCACCGCCGAATACTACGTGGGGACCAACGGCAACATCACCACGGGACTTGCCTGAAACGCCGGGAAGGCATCTCGCAAGTCAGTCTGCTTCAGGCAGGTCGC
>JAYWAR010000171.1:0-5460 GCA_043782285.1 Akkermansiaceae bacterium
ATCGCTCTCGCCACCAAATGACAGAAATACCACATCGCTCCCGCTACAAAAAACCAGCCAAAGAAATTGACCCAAAATCCCCTTAAGTTAGTGCCATTCATGACAGACCCTACGCCGAGGCCCGCCTAGCGAGCTTCATCAAGAGCTATTCTGAGACTCAACCCAAGCTCGCCGAGTGGGCTGAAATCAACCTCCCCGAGGGCTTCACCGTCTTCAACCTCCCCGCAGCGCACCGCCAAAATCCACACCTCAAACGCCTGCGAGACCCTCAACAGCCAGATCAAACGGCGCACCCGAGTCGTCGGATTTTTCCCCAACGAGCAATCCCTGCTGCGGCTCGTCACCGGATTTTTGATCGAAATCTCAGAAACCTGGAAAACCGGCAAAGCCTACCTTACCCTCTCCTAACAACCCGTAAACCAAACCCGGAAAACCACCTTTCAGCCAAAGTCAGAAGTCACTTTTACAGAAAAAAATTTGCGCGGCCACCTCTCTTGGCTTTCTTGCCATGGCTGACTTGCCGGTTGAGGGCTTTGATGGTGTGTTTTCGATCCCAACCCAAGGTATTGCTAACCTCGTCGATCATCGCACTTCTCCCCGCTCAGTTCCTGCTTGGATAACGCTCCCGGCAGCTCTCCAGATATTCTTCTTTGCTCGTATGACTCATTTTTCCTGATCGTGTTTTCATCTGGGTGTCATTCTTTCTGGCGCAACGACCGACTACAGCCGATTTCTCATTCCTCTTCCGGTGTCATTCTATTTGGCACAATGCGAGCGATCTCTATTTGCCGCTTTCTAACTTGTGCCATGTTTGCGATTACAATACGTTCGTGACCGTAGAGGCGGATGTTTTTGTCATAGTCAGTTTGTTGTAAAACAAGACTAGACCGAACCCCGGCTCTGCCTATTTAACATTTTTATCTAACAATATAAAACTGTCCATCTTATATTTTGTCGTGTTGTGTGAAACCTATCATCTTACTGTATTAGCTCAGTGTCCGAGAAAACTGCCGAGCTTGAGACTCTGTTTGACTTGTTTAAAAAATGCCTTAATGTCCCAACAGCAGCTATACGAATCGCACACGAAGCACGAACTTAACTCGCGATTGTTGGTGATAAAAACTCTGACTATCGACGCACCGCATTAAACCTTTGTCCATGCAATCTGTAACAAAGTTAGGGCTGGCGTGCTGGAGATGGCCTAGCAGCGACCCGAAGAACTTTTCGTCGAATTCCGCGCTGCGTTCCTTGTTGGCATGAGCGAGAACATACCTAGATAGCAATGTGACATTCAAGCATCCTAGCGCTATTCTTGAGGCGCAGTCAATCACACACATCGCTAAGACCCATGGCGTGGGGGAGTTGGGCAATGAGCATCGCCGATAAGTGGATCACCACGCTGAAAATGCAGGCTTTTGCAGCCACGCCGATCTCAAGGGCATGTTACTTAATCAATCCGCAAAGAATGAGATTAAGAGTTTACTTAAAGACGATCACATTGATCTGGACTGTTAATAATTTATTCATAACACCCTACCGAGTGGTATGAATTATAACTCAACACCAACTCGCTTATTTACTTAAAAATTTGCCTTCCTGTGAGGCACACTGTGAATAATTTTCTACATTAATTGTTAAAATAATAAATATTTTTTCCATAAATACTTATCATAACGATTCCAGGCATGGCACCCAAATGGTATCCTACCTTCATTAAGGTCAAGACATCTCCGAGGATCAGCTTCAAAGGCAAAATCTAAACCATCTTTAAGTGTTGCTACTTTGAAACAAGTCAAAAAATCACATGCCATAAAAGACCAAAACATATCATTATTTTGAACACCCGACATACAATTTTCAGATTTTTGCCACTCTTCAAAAAGGCGGTTAATTATTAATAATCTAGGTAAAAAAACATTTAACCATTTAATCTTAATAAGCCAATAATTAAAAATTATACCGTTTCTGTTGTATAAATCAAACCAATAAGTAACTGGTGTATGTTTGTATTTTAAAAATATGACTTTAAGCGCATTTTCAATATTTAATAAAGCAAATCCACCATTACCTACATGTGCATTTTTTACCCAAGGTGTATCATAGCATGGAACAAAAGGTGCACCTATGTAATCCCATCCAGATTTACACCACTTCTCTAATTTATCTGATAATACTAAACTGTCAAGATGGTAAAAAAATATATACTTATAATCTGAGAAAAATTTATAAAACCTAGGTGAACTAAGCAAGCGATTATGAGCAGTCACTGAACCAAAAAACTTAAAAGAAAAAACTTTTAAATAAAAACTATTGATTTTTAATTTAAAATTTGGAGGCACAATCAGAAATTTATCGTAAGCCCCACAAAAATGACATAGGTGCCTGAGCGATACTACCTCATCTGCTAATAAATAAGATCTAGTAGATAATGGCACGACGATCACAACTAACTTCAATGGTACTTTTTTCAAAAAAAAAGGCCTTATTAGTAGTCGAGTAATAACTAAAATAATTCTTATTATCATCGTTGAATTTAAATTATTGAATAGCGCAAATTCAAGCGGCCAGTAAAATCAGTGGCCTTGGCAGTGGGCCAGTGGCTATAAGAGGATTCTGGTTGAACGACCAAGCCGAACCGAAATGAAAACTTAAGACTCACCGCAAAATAAATGATCAAGCTCATGGGCGGATCATGTAATTCCACTCACCTTGGAAATCGGCTCGCTGGATCGACAGTCCTGCTAGTTCTTCATCACTCACTTTCACGCCCAATGGATAGATCTAATCATCAAGTTGCGCACAAATACGGAGTCCTTTTTGCGTCGTGGTTGCTCCATGAGCTTGATAATTGCTTCATGAATGACGAGCAGCTTGCCCCGCCAGTTGAGGGTGATGTGACAGAACATGCGATGCTCAATTTTGTGCCATTTGCTCGTGTCGAGCGGAAAGTAGCAGACTATGACCGTGATCCCTTCGCGATCTGCCCAATCTTGCAGGCATTTTTTCCAATGTCGGCTGCGTGTCGCATTGCTACACCCGCCGTCGCATATGATGAGGATTTCTTTGCCTCGGGGTGAAACCATTTGCCCATTTCCTCCTACCAACGTCCTATGCTGTGCACGGCAAACTGTGCGGTGCCGTGATCGGTGCCGACACTTACCCAGCCGAGATTGTGGCTTGGATCGTTGATTCCATAAAGAATAACTTGCCTAGATTTTCATCGATAAAGTCATAAGCCTCAACTTCGGTCGCCTCTCCACGTGCGGTCCATTCTCTGCCGCAGTTCTTTTAGTTGCGTACCAATTCTTTCTTTTTGGTATCGACGGAAATGACCGGGCAGCCTCTTGCTTGGTATGCTTCGACGGTGGCGGCGATGTGTTCAAACTGCCCAGTCCGGTCGGTATGCTGCTTGTCCTCAAAATATTTTCGGTTGCCTTGAAAGCTATAGTTGCGGACCTTGAGGAGTCTGCCGACGGTATCGGCGGAAACAGGGTGATTTTGGCCAGTGAGCTCGTGGGCCAGCTCGCAGTGCTCTTGCAGGACCAACGAAGCGAGCGCATCGGATCCTCACGGGTATGAGGCTCCATCAGCTTTTCAAGAGCAATTGCGAGTTGCGGATCTTTATCCTCAGGGGATTTTCTGCCACCGCCAGGATTGCGTTGCCTGCACCAGCTCGACGAGTTGCTTGCTGCGACAGGCGTGGTGAGTTCGGCGATCCCCGCCCGGATTGTGGCTGGCATAAGTCCAGTCGCACGAGCCACGGCGCTGGTTCCCCCGTAATCAAGCCGATCACATCAGAAACGGCCCAGAGCCGCCGAGTCTGTTCCGTAAAAGAATCTTTTAGGCGGGAGTATCGGTTACTGATAGACTCGCTAAATAGTACTTTCACCCAAAAATCATAACTAATACTAAAGATAAGTTAAGCACTTTATTTTGCAGCGAGTCCTTACGACTGCCTAAACCGACCACAAAGATACATCATCGAAGCCATGAATCACAACCGTTCTCCTCAGAATGAAATTGCCAAAGCCATCGGGGCGCAATGGTATAGTGCAGGAAAATTACTGCTACGCCGCCACCCAGCGCCATAGTGAATCCACAACTACCAAGGATTCAGGACCGCCACCGAACAATTGGAACAGGTCGAGCTCAAGCTTTGCGAAGAGCCATGGAGTCCCGAGCAGGTCCGTGCGACCTTTGCAATAACAGATGTCGAAAAGGTTAACCACGAGACGATTTATCAACATATTTATCAGGACAAGAAAACGAACGGAGAACTTCACAAGCATCTTCGTGACCGCTGTCAGCGACTGAGCAAAGGTGGATTTAATTTTCTGAGCAAAAGTGGACAGTTCTATCTGATTTCTTACCTGATTTTTTAGAAGGCTCCGAGACGGTATTCTGCGAGGATGGTGGACCTCTGCCGTTCTTGGAGGGTGGGCGAGCGGGCAATGACTCGGAAGCTTCCGAGCTGTTGGATAGTGGTCACTTGCTTGGTTGCGCCTGGGGTAATTTCCCAACGGCGACCCAGGAGCTGATCTCTCCCACTTTCTGGATTACCCGAGTGTGGTGAATGGCGAGATGCAGATCGAGCTATGCACTGCCACCGGCGGCGGGGTTTTGGACTGCGGTTGAGGTGGGCGTGCAAGAGCGGGTAAAGTGTTTTCGGACATTATTACAGACGCTGGAGACGGAGCGTTTGAAGGCGAACCTGCGAAAGTTCTCATCGGCCAAGAAGCTGAAGTTAGCGAGTTGTTTGAGTGATCTTTCGCTGAACTGCTAGATGGAACGAAAGGGCGAGCGGGCCGAGTCTTAGAATGGAATCTCGCAGTCCGCCTAACCCGCTTGGAGAGGGTGTCTTGTTTGACCCCAGATCGTCAAAGTAGCCGAGGATTCTTCGCGGACGGTCGTTGATCTCCTCTTGAACTTCTATCAACCGAGCTTAAGTTATGATTTCTGAGTTATGTCCTTTGGGGAAATAATGCCGCGCTAGACCGTTGTAGTTCTCCACCCCACCCTTTTTCCAGAAACGGTAAAGTTTCCAAAAGTAGCTGTCGCATTCCAGTAACGCATTGACCAAGCCGTGCCGCGCAAATTCGAGGCCGTTGTCATAGGTGATCATGTAAACCTCCCTTCCATGCAGTAGACTTACAATGCCCTTGAACGCCTCAGCGCTGCTCTTGTCGGGTATCAGGTGAAGCAGACCCACACGACTCTTGCGCTTATAGAGCGATACCAAGAAACCGCTTCCTCCACCGCCTTGGATGAGGTCCGCCTCCCAGTCCCTAGAATGCTCTCTACCACAGACCAGATGGGGCCCCAACCCGTGTCAAATGGCATGTCGTCTTATGCCAAAAGACCGCCCTCCCAACGGGATCATGCTAATTGTTAAGTAGGAAAATCCAGACGATGAGTGGGAGCCTCGAATCCAAGGGCGAGCCATCCCCACGCGGGCAAGGG
>JAYWAR010000172.1:0-1940 GCA_043782285.1 Akkermansiaceae bacterium
AATTTTGCAGGCGCGAGTTTTTCAAAAGCGAACATCATTCAAATCAAAAAAAATCGCAATCTTTTGATCAAAGCACTGCGCACACGATTATTGGCGATCGATTTCACCCGCAAAGAACAACCGCCCACCAAAGATTTAAAACCGGAGGAAAACTTCGACGGCGATGCCTACGGCAGTGATCCCAAATCACTCAACCCGCTACTGCTCGAATTAATTTCACAACTTCACGCCATCACCGCATTACCGGAACTCTTAATTGTTGAACAACAACTGATGCTAGGCATCGCCAAGACTCAAGCCAATGCCGAAGCCTCGCCACCCGCAGTCGCTGGGTGGTTTGTCAGCTCCACCCGCGATTTAGACGAAAACGAAACAACGGCTGCTCGTGATCATCGGACTAAACTCTTCCACGCCCGCGTCGCCCAGCGTGATCTCGTGATTCTAATGGCGCGCCTGCTGCGGGAAAATAAATCTCCTGCCTATTTAAAAACTTCACTTGAGGCGGCTTACGCCAAGGGCCTCAAAAAACATGCCGCAAGCTACCCTCCCCATCTAGTGGGTGAACCAATCCCCCTCGGAAAACACGGAATTGAATATACCATAGATCCAATTACCAATGCCCTCCGTGTCCCCGGCGTATTCATCACGATTCCCTATACTCGTGAGTCTCGCGACGAAATCCGTACCGCTGCTATCCAATGGATTACCCAACACCCTTGATCTAATTCGCGATCGGATTTGCGAAAAACTCCAATTTATGTCAGCTGGGAAAACTCGGAGGGCGACTCGCAATCACCGATTTCTGATATTTGAACAACGATTCAAAAACCACCTTTCCGCAAAATTCAGAAGTCACTTTTACAAAAAAACTTACGCAACCCGTGGCACGGGTTGGGAGCAGCTCCGAGGTGAGCAGCTCGCTCAAAAAGCATGGCGGCATGGATGAGAAACTCGGAGATTTTACCGATAAACGTATACGAGTCCGTCTTGGAGAAGAAGATTGGTTAGATCTGGATCTTGGTTATTTTATAGGTGTTTGTTGATGGCTTGTACTATTTTGGGTAAGCACCCTTCAACATCAGATGGTGGACGGGTACTGACACCCCCGGAGGCAAGCAAGCACCACCGCAGAAACGTCCGACTGCTTTGATTTTATGATCCACGCAGCACAATAGGTCATGAGGCAATCGAGAAAAAATCTGTCAGAGCTTAAAACCCCGCTCTGACCCGCACCGAAAAACTTACCCACTACCACAGATTCCCTCAAAAAATTTGCGATTAGATTCAACCACAACCTAGCAGCTCAGTGATGCGAAACAAGCTCGGCAGGTTCGGGCTCAACTTTATTCTTTTTCTTCCGGTCGGAGAATTTCTGCACAAAAACATAACAAACCGGGATAAGGAACAGGCCAATGACGGTAGAAATAGTCATCCCAAAAACCACTCCGGTGCCCATCGTACTACGCGATGCGGCCCCAGAACCTTTAGCCAGCATCAACGGCACGCAGCCGAGAATAAAGGCAAAAGAAGTCATTAGAATCGGTCGTAGCCGGAGTTTCGCACCTATCAGAGCAGCCTCTAGCGTCGGCATCCCTTCGTCGCGTTTCATTTTAGCGAACTCAATGATCAGAATCGCATTCTTAGCGGCGAGACCAATAAGCATGATCAGCCCGACTTGGGCGTAGACGTTCATTTCATAATGGCGCAATAACAACCCGATCATGGTCCCCAAAATCACCGTAGGCACCGAAAGCAGAACCGCAAAAGGCAGTGACCAACTTTCATACTGCGCAGCAAGCAGTAGAAATACGAAAATGATCGCCATACCGAAAATAGCGTTGGCTTGGCCTTCGGATTTTTTCTCTTGCAGCGTGAGTCCGGACCATTCGTAACCAACATTAGATGGCATCGTCGCCATGACTTCCTCCATCGCTTTAAGC
>JAYWAR010000173.1:0-15015 GCA_043782285.1 Akkermansiaceae bacterium
GCGTGTCTGGATCTACAAACAGGCTCCCTGGCGCGATTCTATTGTCCGTCTGAAGCAAGTCTGGGCCACAACCTCAGCTTAGTTTTCCACACCGATCCCGTGCATGACAGAGGGACAGGCCTTCTGTCGCGATGGCCTTTTGTCATGCTTCGCGAACTTACAGACAAAGATTTACACGACCGACTCTGCGGATCCCTTCTGGACAAAGCAGGAACAATTTCTAGGTTTCTAGCCACATAACTTGCTCCCATGGAATTTTCAAACAGCTTCAATAGCCCACTCCCACCCGATGACGTCGCCGCCATCGACGAACTTGGAAAAACCTACCAAACTTTCCGTGCCGAACTCGGCAAAGTAATTGTTGGCCAAGATCTCGTCATTGAGCAGCTCGCGATTTGCCTATTTGCCCGCGGCCACGCGTTGCTGATGGGAGTCCCCGGTCTCGCCAAAACCTTGCTCGTTTCTTCGGTCGCGCAGACCTTTGACCTCTCGTTCAACCGCATCCAGTTCACGCCTGACTTGATGCCCGCCGACATCACCGGCACTGACATCATCCAAGAGTCCGGCGTCGGTGGCCGCCGCGAGTTCCAATTTATGAAAGGTCCGGTCTTCGCTAACCTCGTGCTCGCCGACGAAATCAACCGTGCCCCGGCCAAAACCCAAGCCGCGATGCTTGAGGCGATGCAGGAAAATAAGGTCACAGTGCTCGGGAACACCTATACTTTGTCGCCGCCTTTTTTCGTCTTAGCCACTCAAAACCCGATCGAGCAGGAAGGCACCTATCCACTGCCGGAAGCTCAGCTTGACCGCTTCATGTTTCTGATTGAGGTCGGTTATCCATCTGCCGCCGAGGAAAAACAAATTGCCCGCGCCACTACGGGTAACGCTCGCCAAACCCTCAGCCATTTGCTCGACGGCGAAAAAGTCATCGCCTTCCAACAGCTCGTGCGCCGCGTGCCGGTTCCAGAACATCTTTACGACTACGCCGTTAAAATCGTCCGTAAAACCCGCCCCGGTGAACCCGAGTCACCACAATGGATCAAGGATACTGTCGGCTGGGGAGCCGGGCCACGGGCAGTACAGTATCTCATTCTCGGTGCCAAAGCCCGCGCTGCACTCCGTGGCGCTTACATGGCCTCGCTCGAAGACCTCGAAATGATCGCCTCATCAGTTCTCACCCACCGCATCATCACCAATTTCTCGGCCGAGTCACAAGGAATGACCTCGAAAAAAATCGTCGCGCGCCTGATCCAAGAAATGCGACAAGATTGATTCACTTATTCCTTCCTCGACAAAACCTACCTCCTCCCATCAAGGCCAACAACAGATTATTTATCTGTCACTTTGAATGTTAGTTCACGCCCGCGGAGCTTGAGAGTTTTTCCATTAGGGGCTACCACTGCGCCAAGGGTGGCGATACCGGCAAGTGGATCGAGTGGCTTGGCGAAAAACTTGCTCTCGAAAAAGCTAATCAAAGGGTGAGAAATCACATCAACTGTTGGACACGAAAAGACTACCGAGTGGCGAGTGAATAGCTCGTCGCTGTCGCTCCGGGCTCCACCAAGAACACCGCCGTCCGCAGTTATCCTAAAAAGGAAGATGATCACCCCTGATTTCACGGATTAAACTGATTTTTTAAGAAGTTGGGAAGGATTGCCAGTTCACCCAAGAGCTGAGGCGAATTGCTGCCAATTCTCTCAGTGAAATCCGTCAGAATCAGCGCAATCCGTGGTAAATCTCGGAGTTAACACCTTTGTCATTTTTCTTTCTAGGGTCATGCCGAGACCATTTCAGAGGATGAGCCCGCCACCGCCGCACAATGGACGCTGACCCTGCTGCCCGGCGAAGACCGCGGTGCGACTTTCAAAACCATTTACCAAAAATGGCCCAAAAACGATTCCGCTGCCAAAGAAGCCTTTAGACAGCAGCACGGGATCAAGTAGTGAGGCATCATGGATGGGGTTAGAACCTACAGACCAAAGGTTGTCCGATTTCTTTTACATACTCCGTGCGCACAAGGTCCAAGCTACCGTTGGAAACAAACTCTCTACACCGGAGCGTTGTGATTTTCAAATCACTTTGAGCCTACCTACGCAGTAGCGAGTTTGCGCCACGGGTGCAAAAAAAACGCAACGCTGAGGCAGAGGATAACGAGGGAAATGACAGGAAGGTCTAAAATTTCCAAGGGTGGAAAGCGAACGCTTGTTGGATGCGGTCGGCAGCTTCTTTAAGTAGGACGGGATCTTGGATAGCTCCCGCCACACAGATAGCTCTTGGATCCGTTGTGCACTCTGTGACGACCTTGATGAATCCACTAACTAGTTCATCCGTGCTCTTGTCTTTGGGGTATCCGACCCGCATGGAGTAGGCGTCAGTAAAATTGAAATTACCTTCTGCTTAAGATGGGTCTACGGGTATTACGGCATGCGCTTGGGCGAGCGCCTCGCCAGTTAGCCGATCCATCGTGACGGGGTCTTGTTTCTTGAGCCACAAGCGCATCGTATCAAGATCTTGCTGGGTCACTTTACGAGTGCTGGCGATTTCCTTTAACTGGCTGCCACCGGCAGCACGCATCGGGACCTTGCGCTCCTCATGCGTCGCCTGAATGTCATTAAGCAGCGCGGCGAGGCGTGCGCTAAGGGCTTTCCAATCCAGCGCTTGGTTTGGCGCTATTCGTTGCGTCTCGCTCCGCGGTTGCATTTCTTGTGACTTGGTAGCCAGCTCACGAGTTGGTTCGCCTCGGGTAATCCCCGAAAAAACCAATGTGCCGAGTGCAAAACTGATCGATAAGAAATATTTTATTTTTATAACCGATAAAAATAGCAGCTTCTCGCCGAGATCAAAATTATATTTTTTCTATCAATGAGTTAGGTCTCAACGGTGTCCAACTCGAAGTTTTGATCTGCTTCAAATACTTCTCTAGCATCTATTTGGAGATCTATTCCGAATCTAAGTTCACCCACAAATTTTGCGGAAGAGCCGTAAGTGACTCGCGCAATAGAACGATTTTCAAGGGATTTTAGCGTAAATTAAAACTCAAGTAAGCCGCAGAGCTCAGAACTTCAGAGTGCCTTTTTACAAAGTAAGAAAGACACTCTGAGCTTCATTCTTTAGTAGGACTTTTCCACACGGATCGCTTTGAGCCGTGGTGACGCACCGGTCGGTTATTTAGCGGTGGGTCGTGTTCTGAATTCCGCGAGGCTCACCAGCGTCGGTGTGGCGGTGCTGGATTCGATGTCGGCCACGAGTTTGTCGACCAGCGCGAGCTGCTCGGGGGAGAATTGTGCGACAGTCGCGAAATAGGTGCGGATTTCCTGCAATTTCGGCAGCAGCGGCTTTGCGTTTGCGCCGTAGCGGCCGAGGTAGGTGAGGCAGTCCTTGTAGCGCTTTCTCTCGCCCCAGCGGTTGGGTTCCATCACCGAAACGCATAGCGCCATGCCCTCGCTGATTTGCAAGCGCGAGAGCAGGTCGAGGCCGGCGAGGCGGATGGTGTCGCCGAACATTTCGTTGCTCGGAGCGAGTTTCTCGATCGCTTTGACGATGCTCGGCAGCAGCGTGACGAGTTCGGCGTCCGTGAGACGGGGGTAAGTATTGCTCACGGAGCCGCGCGGGATGCTGTCCTCGTGGGCGAGGAGCGCCTGGAGCGCGGGGATGAGTTTGACGCGGTCCACGCCTTCAAGCGATTCGGCGAGGATGCTGCGTGGGCCACGCTCGCCCGGCATCGGGGCGAAGAGCGCAAAGCTGGCGGAACGTGCTGCTTTGTGGCGCGGGTCGGCGGGGTTCTGACGGACGATGAGCGCGAGCAGGTCGCTGACGCTGGCTTTGCGCGCATCGGGGCCAAGTTCGGGCAGCGCCTTGGTGGCGAGGCACTGAATCCACGGGTCGGAGTCCAGCAGCGCCGCGCGGATTTGGGGAGCAGCGGCATCGGCGCGCGGGCCGAGCGCACCGAGAGCTTCGAGGGCACCGTAGCGAGTGTCGCGATTTTTGTCCGTGAGCAATTTCAACAGCGTGGGAACGAAGTCGCCTTCGCGTTTTCCGAGTGCGGCGGCGGATCGTCCGCGGACGAAGGGTGACCAGCTTGAGAGGCCGGTGAGCAGTTGCTCCGAGCTGCGTTTTTCGTAGAGGTTCTCGTCGCCCTTGTAGGTGTAGTCGCGGCCGGCGGCAATGACTGCGGCGGTTTGTGCGGCATCGAGCGGTGGGACGATGAAAGGTTTTTTCCCAGTAAGTCGCAGGCTTTTCAGCGGCAGCGCATACGCCAGCAGATAGCCGCCCGAGCAATCCCAGCCGGTGTATTTGTTGTGCTCCTCTTCGCCGACGGGCGAGCCTTGGTAGCCGAAGCTCGTGTCCCAGCCGCGTGCGAGGTCGTAATACCATGCGTGCTCGCGCATGTAGGCACCGATGGCCAGCGGGCCGCAGCGCGCGACGCCGGGCAGTGCCCAGAGAATGTTGAGATAGTTGCCGGTGTGCCCGCGCTCGCGCTCGCTGTAGGCGGCAGTGGTCATCTTCGCGAAAAACTCCGCGGCCTCGCGGTCACCGACCATATCAAAGAGCACGGCAGCGGCGGCGCACTTGCCGTTGTCCTCGTGCGCGAAGAACGGCTGATGGTCGCCGTAGGGAATCGCGCCCTTATCGAGATACCAGCGGAGAAGTTTGGTGGCCTTGGCGATGGCACGGTCCACTTCCGGTTCCTTCACGCCCGCATCGCGCGCGAGCACTAGGCCGATCGTGAGGGTGAGACCGGGCGCATTCATTGCGCCGTAGCCTTTAAGATTCACACCCGTGTCTGAAAAATCATGCCCCCAAGTGCCGACGGCACCCTGCCCGTGCGCGATTTCCAGTGCGAAACGTTTGATGCCGGGCATCACCGACGGGTCGCCGGTGGCCATGACGTATTCGCTGAGAAACGCGAGCACGTAGCCGTAATACCACGAGACAAAGTTGGGGCTCGTGAAGTCCGCCGCCCACTGCGCCTCCTTCTTAATAAGCGGCAGGTAGTCCTTGTTGCCGCTGGCGAGCAGCGCGAGGGCATTGAGTGAGCGGGTGATGGGGTTCACGCCCATGGCATTTACGCCCTTGGCATTTATGGCCATGGCGTAATCCGCCGTGGCCATTCGCTGTGCGAGCGAAGCGCAGCCCATCTCGAAAATGCGTTTTGATTTCGCGCACGCATACGGCGCCATGTCGCTGTAACTGCCGAGCACCGTTAGCTTCACTTCCACGGCCTCCGTCTTCCCGTCACGCCAGCGTAGCAATGGCAGCTTGCCGCCGCCGGTCTCCGATTCTGCTGTGGCGATGGCATTGGCAAACTGGATTCGCGCATCGCCGGAAAAGCGATTCCCGCCCACGCCGAGGATGACATCGCCGATGCTCAAAACAGCAGACGCTGGCGAGTCTTTGGCCACCGCCGTCACCAGAATTTGCCGTGCCTCCCGTGAGTGGCCGTTGGCCGTAAAAATCCAGCCTCGTGCGCCCGTGGGCCCGAGCGTCCAGTCGTGTGGCGCGTCCTTGGCCAAGGTTTCGCCCTTGGTGAAGTCGGGCATTGCCGTCGTATTTTCTGTGGGCGCGGCCAGAGCCGGACAGGGTGCGGCGATGATCGCTGTAAGGGCGAGAGTGAGGAGTGTGATTTTCATAGGTAGTGGTTCATTGGTTTTGTTCGTTTATCATCTGGAGTGTTGCTTCTGCAAAAGCCTTGCCCATCTGCGCAAAGATCTTGGCGCAGCCGAGGTAATGGTAGCCCCCGTTCGACGCGCCGCGTGTCCATTTGGCGGCCTCTTCCGGAGAAATCACCTCGGACTCATACTTTTGGAGATATTCCTCCTGCTGCGCTTCGGTCATGGTGCCTTGCTTGTTCGGGCTGTCCTTGTTCTTCGACTTTAGCAGGAATCTCATCTGTTTTACCTTCCCCCGCTTTTCATCAATCGCCGCGAGCTCCTCGGCCCAGAACGGCGCGGTGGGCACGGCGGTGACGTTCCCCTTGAACTCCGGCAGCAGCGACGGCGCGGTCATGGCCTTATGGAAGGCGAGCGTGTTGTCTTCTGCCTTCAATCCACCGACGCCGAGCACGCCGATGACGAAAGGCATTTTCGGCACCCCCAAATCCTTCCGGACATCGCGGATGAAATCGGCCAGCCATTCGCTGTATTTGCTGTAGTCTCTCGTCTTAGCGTCTGTTCCCGTGGGGTAGGTGTTGCGGTCCACGAGGTCGTTGAAACCCTGAAGCCAGACAAATCCGGCAATCTCGAAGCTCGTCGCCGGGTCGTAGTCCGGGCAAACGCGCTTCGGGTCGGCCAGCACCTTTTTCACATGCTCGACCATGTAACGGTAAAAGCGTCCGGTTTCCTTTAGCTTCAACGCTTTCTCCGCCGTGATGTCCTTACCCTGCTTCTGCATCTGCGCGAGTTGCGCCTCGCTGAACTCGTATGGCCCCGCGCTCGGTGGGCGGAACTCGGTGTTCAGGCTCCTGCCGCCCCATGCGGTCTTAATGATGAGGACCGGCTCTTTCAGCGCAGCATCCATGGCGAGGCCGAAGGTGAACTCGGGACCGATTTTTCCGCCATCCTGGGTTGGATTGTCGCCTCTGGAGCCGAAGCCTGCGGTTAGCTTGCCAATTCCCTCGCCATTCGCGCTGCCGTCGAACTTGCCGGTGAGGTAGGAAATCCAGACATGGTCGCAGACAACCGGCTTTCCGTCCGCGCCACGCATTTGCTTGAGGAGCGGTGCGGTGACCGGATCGTCGCCGATGTAATCGAAGGTCTCAATTTTCGCGTGCCCTTCCATGTTCGACTGCCCGGCGAGGATGAAGACTTTGAGCGGCTTCGCATGAAGCTGAGCCGCAAGAAAGATGGGGATGAGCGAGAGAATGGCGACGATCGTTGAACGGCGCATAATAGGTTTGGTGGGGTTTGGTCAAAGCGGCAATCAACACGGCAATGCTAGGTAAAAGAACTGTGTGCCTGTTTAAAACTTTGCGGCAAGTGATTTTTTGACTTATAGCTATTAATCTATCGATATTCTAGATAACTCGGGCTGAGGCATTCCCCCAAACGAACAATGCCCGCCGTGTTGATGACCAGGTTCTCTAATGAATCAATGCTATGAATTTACTTTTGAGATAAAGGCCGTTGAAAAAGCTCATGTGAGGATCGGAGGGCGGGGTTAAATGTGGGTAACCTTGGCGCTGGCCTTGGTGAAAATTGTGGCCAACTATGCTAACTAAATTACCAATTATTTAGCTATTACTTGATAATAAGAAAAACACTTTGAATCTAATTCTTTAGCAGGACTTTTTCACACCGATCCATGGGTCACTTAAAAATGGGTATCCACAGTTACGGTTTTTTTTTGCAGCAGGGTGGCGTAATCCGAAGTCATCTGGGTGAGGGTGAAATGGCGGGCGATGTGCTCCCTAGCAGCCCGACCCATCGCCTCGCGTTGAGGTGAGGTGGCGAGATCGAGCATCGCTTGAGAAAATGCCACAAGATCGCGCGGAGGAAGTAAGCGCCCGTTAACCCCATCGATGACTTGCTCCGAGGTGCCGCCGACGTCGGTGGCGATGACGGGAATTCCAGCGGCGAGAGCTTCGAGCGATGCGTTTGGGCATCCCGCAGGATCAGAAATCATGACGAAAACATCACAAGAGCGATGGAAATCGGTAAGATCGGTGATTTCTCCGAGCCATTCGATGGGCAATTCTTGGGAAATTTTCTGGAGCTGAGTTGCGCAGTATTCGGCACCGGTTTCGATGCCACCCGCGATGCGTAGCACTGAGTTCGGCAATACCGCGAAGACGATCCGGAATGCATCGATCAGTTCATCCAGTCGTTTCTGCGGACTGATCCGTGCGGCGGTGCCAAAAATGAAGGGGCGATCCAACTTGGAAAGAGCCCTAGCAGGAGGCAGATTTACACCGTTAGGAATCACATGCAATGGAGCTCCCAGCATGGTGGCCTTTGATTTTTCTGCTGAATATTTGAGAATCATCCCTTCCAATAGTTGGCCGTAATCCATTGCGTTTCGACAAGGGACTGCGGGTGGTGGATTTTCGAGAAATCGCTCCAGCGAGGAGAACCACATTTCGCCGGGAGATACGTCGTAAACCCGGGTGAAGGGGAGTGCATCTGCGAGTAACCATTTGTGGGTCATGATCGCATTCCAAAAAACCAGCGATGTCGGTGGATCTGCGGCGATCTCTGCGAGTAGCAGATCGACGGCTTGCTCAGGTTCGATGAGTCCAGCGGGTGGAGGAACGAAGACCAGAATGCCCGCATCCATCAGATCTTTGCGTCCCGGTGTGGGATGTTCAGGATACTCTTGAAGCAAGGCCACGCGGACACGCTGTCCTTGGCGATGAAGAGATTTTGTCAAACGGCGTAACGACGACTGTGCACCACCGGTCGATAGGTTATTTGAAATGAACCAAATTGTGTCGGGCGGGATCATTGGCTGAGATGCAACTTGGTGAGCCAGCCTTGCCACCCTTCGAGCCATCCGATAGGTGGTGAAATCCCGCCAGATTGCGGCATGGCCGGACGGTGGCGGTGAGAGTAAAACATCGGCGAGGGACTTTGCAAAATCCGTAGCTGAGGCCTGCAGCGGCAGCAAGCTGACTGCTGGGTTGCGCCAAGCCAGCTCCCTGGTTCCACCGGTGTCACAGGCGACGACTGGCAATCCCGATGAAATTCCTTCCAAGTGTGCGAGGCTGAGCCCTTCGTAGGCACTGCAAGAGACCATCACGTCGGCATTTTCTAATACTTCTCTGACGGGCTGCTTACCCTCAGTCCAGTGGATATTCACTCCGAGTCTCGCTGCTTCGGCATCGACGGCCTGGCGACTGGCGATGGCATCCGGTAAACTTGAGGCCACCTCACCGGCAATTACCAATTTTAATTGAGGATTGATCACGCCCCTAGAGATCAATTCCGCACGAGTTGCGGCAACGATACTGGGTAAGAGTTCGAGCCGTTTTTGTGGGCGAGGATTGGCAACGCAGACGAGGTTGAAGTTCGCTTGCTTCTGAGTGCGTGGAAAATCGGGGAAATTTTGGGGTTGGATGCCATTCCAGACCGTGCGGACTGGGATCGTGGGCAGGAACTCGCGGAGTTCAGCTTCTACGGCTTGCGAGCAGGCAAGGAGGAGGGAGACACCGCTATTTTCGAGGAATTGCCAGTCAGTCGGCCAAGCCGCTCGCGAGTTGTGTACGCTGGCAATTACCGGGATTCCTGAGGCAGATAGAGTTCGAGTTTGCTCGTGATTGGTAAGGTGAACGTGGAGTATATCGACACCCTCGGCGATCGCGATTTCGCTAAGCTGGGTGATTTTTTTGTTCCGCGCAATTTCTGACAGGTCGAGATAATCTGCGGGTGCTTGCAAAGACGAACGATGAGGTTTCCCCAAGCTTACCAATCGTGAACGAACGCCATGCGCCGGAAGTTCCCAAGCGAGATCGCAGGCGATCCGCTCTGCCCCGCCATGTTGCAGGCTGGTGACGATTTCCATGATGAAGAGTCGCTCGTCATCCGCGGCGTGATCAAGAGCTGCCCAGTGTACTACACGCGGTGAGGGGTAAATGGGTAGTTGGTGCAACCTCGCAGCGGCGGTTATTCCTGAGGAGTGCCATTCGCAAGCCGGAGGCGGGAGTGAGCTGAGGCCGGGATAGTCTCCGCCGTGCAGGGAGTGAAATTGCGACCATGTATTTTCAGCATCCCATCTCGCAGGTAAGCCAATGCCAACCCGACTGCCCAGGCCAGGCGGCGCTCGAAACGCAGTAGGGGCTGTCAAAACGAGACCTGCTCGTAACAGCAATACCGGCGACTCTGTGTCAGGCTCCTCACCCACCCTGATCGTTTCGAATCCTGCAGCTTTGAGGCTGCGGATACTTCTTGCCGCGAGCCAAGGTCGCCGAGGATCTGCTTGGAAAATAAGCGCGAGCGGCATAGCAGGAAATTCACGTAAACTCAATACGCTGCGGGAAAAATCGGGGGTTGAGATTGATCCTCTGGCTCGGCTTTCCCGTGGGACATGGGCGGTGGCGGCCTACTGGTGAAAGGTGACGTGAGCTCATGGGCTCCTGAGATATCGATATCACCAGGTGTAGATCCGGTAAAAATAAACTGTCCCTGCGGACCTGGTTGATAAAGCAAAGTTTGCTCAATGAGATTTTCATCTACCAAGTATTTCAAAAGCAGCGGAGTTCCAGCGGCATGACTGGATTCGATCCAGAAACCATCAGCCACTTTTCGGATCGATTGAGTAAGAGGTCGCGGCGGAAGATCAGTTGTAGGAACCGATGGCGACAGTCGATTGTGACCACGTGTTAGGAAACGCACCAAGATTATGGCCAGTCCGAAGGGAATCAGCAAGAAAGGGAAGCTGATTGGCCAGGAGGATTGAGAACTCTGGGGCGCAGGATTTAAATCTGCTGGCGCTGGCATCGGAGAGGTGGAGATTTCTCTTGGCAAAACGAATGGAGCTTCGGCGATCGGCATCACCTTAAAAGGAGTCGTCTTTTCGACTGCGCAAATGATCCTGAAGCCGATGTCGGCATTTCTGCTGCGAGGATCGACACGGTAACGGGCCGCGCTGCGGGTGTGTTTCAGATTGCGCAGCCATGAGCCACCTCGCAGCACGCGACGAGGTCGATCGCTGAGATTTTAACGATTTTGAAGAGGGTCTAAAGTTGCACTGAGATCGTAGGGAGCATACCAATCTAGGCACCACTCGCTGAGATTGCCACCGATGAACAGCCCCCAGGAGTTCGGTTGATTTGAAGTGGCTGGGCGGGTGCCGTTTCCGGAATTTGCTTGGTGCCAAGCGACGAGATCTGCGGTGCTGGGATCGCTGGAATGCCAAGCCGTCGAAGTTCCTGCACGGCAAGCATATTCCCACTGCGTCTCGCTAGGGAGGGTGGTTTTTAGCTGGGACTTATTTTCGAACCAGTGGCAGAAGGCGATGGCATCCGCAAAACTTACCAAACACACTGGATGATTTTCGGCTTGAGGAAATCCTGGGTTTTTCCAGGTGAAATCTTTGCGCTGCAGGAGACCTTTACCATCCCATCCGAAACCACCGCTAGTGCCGGTTTCGGCTTCGCTCAAGTAGCCGGACTCTGCGACGAAGCGCTGCCACTGCCCGCGAGTGATCGCGCTACGAGCAAGGTAAAAATCACTTGAAAGTCGGACGTGGTGTAGGACTTCATCATCGCCACGTCCAAACTCATCTGCCGGTGAGCCTTGCGTAAATTCTCCGGATTTAATCAGGACGAGGTCCAGCGAAGCGCCCGCACCGAGGTCGATTTTTAGACTCATCTCGGCCGCGCAAGCCATGCCGCTGAATAAGATAACAATCCAGAATAAGTTCACTTGTTGCAAGGATAGTGCTGTCCACAAGCACTCGGCAATCTTTCTATTTTCATCAAAGATTTTTGAATGCGAGTGGTGCGGAATTCATTCAGCGCTCTTGGTAAAAAGAATCACGAGTTATCCGGAAATTATTTTGATGGGTTTTCGACATCACCTCGTTGTCCAGGTTTGCGGGAATTGAAGAGGTGCAATTTTCAAGGCTGGTTTTGATCCTCAGTCTTCCCTGAACGGGAGACCTTCGATACTTTGATTTTTTTCATGTCACCCGATTTCATTCCGCAGCTCAGTTTAGGCACTGCCGCCCTCGTGATCTTTGCGAGTTGCGCTGGATTTGTTTTATTGCGGGGAATGACACGGATTCTCATCAGTAGCGTCATTTTTGGCTTCAGTGTGTGGATGGGTTTCTGTGTTTGGCAGCGGGCACCGGCACTTTCGCTGGATTTGACTGGGAAATCGACGGCTTGGATCACCAACGGATTTCCGATCGTCGCGGTGATGGGGGTTTGGTTGATCAGTCGTAAAATCGCGCGAGTCGTTGTCAGTCCGTTTGGGAAAGCGGCAGCACCAGAATCGCCACGCTCGTTCATCCGCTGGATCGTTATTTTGCTTTTTGCACTCCTACCAACGGCGTTGATCGTGCTGGTTGGGGCGATGTTGTTATTTTATTACGGCTCCGTTGCTGAGATTCGGGGTGCGGCGGAGAAATCCAGGGGTATTTCCGCGAGTGCGGTGGACCGCTTCAGCCAGCAGTTGAAAACTGCGATGCAAGCTGGGCTACCGGAGGCGTGGTCCAAGTTTCTCGGGCCGCTCACCGAGCCGTCTCGGCTGAGATTGGCCAAACTGATCACCGCGCAAGCCGATTCGGAGCTCAAGCCAGTCCTCGACCTGAAGACAGGTAAACCGATTCCGCGTGCGATTGTGGTCACCGACCCCGCGCTTCAAACCCTCGCGCGAAAAGGGGATTTTGGAACGCTGCTGCGTCATCCCTTACTTACCGAAGCTCTTGCCGATCCTAAAATTCAAAAGCTGCTTCACGATTTGAAGCCATGAACAAACGCAGGGAGTGCCGCTCCCCTGTAAGCCGGATTCTGTCCACCTCTTGCGAGGCTGTACGGCCATTTCTCTCACTCCGCCGAGGCGGAGCGCTCTGCTTGCGCAGAGTGCGACTAATACCCGGAGATGAACGGGCGGGCAGCCCTTCCCCTGTTCTGTCTTGCACCACGCGGGGTTTGCCGAGCCGTCCGGTTACCCGGATTCGCGGTGGGCTCTTACTCCACCATTTCACCCTTACCTGTGCCCTTGCGGACCATCGGCGGTATCTTTCTGCTGCACTGTTCCGTCCGGGATTCTCACGTCACCCGGCCCTCACTTTCATGAGGCGCGTTGCCCTATGGTGTCCGGACTTTCCTCACCTTCGCTTGCGCGAAACTGCGACCGTCCGGGGAGCGGCCCACGCAAGGTGGCGGAGTTCAGCTGATTTTCCAATCAAAAATACAGCCGTTTTGAAAATGCGTGTTCAGCGGCAGTAACTCCGAGCGGCCGCAGCCGGATTTAGATCTTCATCAGATCGGCTTCTTTTGCCACAGCCGCTTCATCGATCTTTTTGTTGAATTTGTTGGTGAGCTCTTGGACTTGTTTTTCGAAATCCTTTTGCCCGTCTTCGGCAATGAAATTGTCGGCCTTCATTTTCTTAGCGGTATCGATGCCGTCTTTACGGGCGGCGCGGAGGCGGACTTTGGCTTCCTCGGCGAGTTGTTTGATCATTTTCACCATATCGCGGCGGCGTTCTTCCGAGAGTTCGGGGATCGGCACGCGGATTGAGCGGTCGGCGGCGGCGGGGTTGAGTCCGAGTTTGCATTCACGGATTGCACGTTCGATGTCGCGGGTGGTGGCGGGATCGAAAGGCTGAACCATCAGCATCCGTGGCTCAGGCGAGCTGATGACCGCGATGCTTTTGAGTTTGGAAATGGCACCGTAGGCGTGGACGTGGACGTCGAGGTTTTCAATGAGCGCGGGGCTGGCCTTACCGGTACGGACGCCGGAAAACTCGTGGATCAGGTAATCGACGCATTTGGTCATGGCGTCTTCGACTTCGAAAATAGCTTCTTCAGGGTCCATGGGAGATTTGAATTTAAATTTGAGATTTATTCGCCGTGGACCAGTGTACCAATAGGTAAACCGCGCAGTGCGTGGGAGAGATTGCCGTGTGGGGCGAGATCAAAAACGATGATCGGCACATGGTTGTCCATGCACAGGCTGAAGGCGGTGGCATCCATCACGTTGAGGCGTTTGGTGAGGCATTCTTGAAAGGTGACCGTTTCGTAGCGCACCGCGTCTGGGTTGGTGCGGGGATCGGAACAATAAACGCCGTCCACTTGGGTGGCTTTGAGGATCACGTCGGCGGCCATTTCACTGGCGCGGAGGGCAGCGGTGGTGTCGGTGGAGAAAAATGGATTGCCGGTGCCGGCGGCAAAAATGACGACTTTACCTTCATCCAATTGACGTTCGGCTTTGCGGCGGATGAAGGTTTCCGCGACATTTTTCATTTCGATGGCCGAGTGGACGACGCAGGACACGCCGTGATGTTCGAGAGCACCTTCAAGGGCGAGCGCGTTCATGACAGTGGCAAGCATACCAACGTAGTCGGCGGTGGCGCGGTCCATGCCGCGGGCGGAGGCGCTGGCACCGCGCCAGAAATTACCGCCACCGACCACGATGCCAAGCTGAAGACCGCTAGCCACGGCTTCACGGATTTCCACCGCGATGCGATCAACAATTTCCGGGGAGATATTATCGCGTGAGCCAGAGCCGCGCAAAGCTTCGCCGCTGAGTTTGAGAATGGCGCGTTTGAAGGGGCGGGGATCTTGAGGTCGATTGGGCATGATGCGAGATTGGAGTTGGCTCATTAAAGCGGAATCACTCGCTGCTTGAAAAGGCAAAACGCCGAATCAATTCGGGCGGTGAAATCGGTGCTCCCCACCGCGGCTCGGATGCGCTAGGTAGCGGGGGACATGAGCTGCATCATCGGATTTGTCAGATTTTTTGGGGTTTACTTGCTGGTTTTGCAAGTGGGGTGGGCGGACGAAGCGGGTTGGGATGAGCGCTTGGCACGGATGTTTTCGTTTCGTTTCCGGGAAATTCAGGGTGATTTGAGAGAATTGGCCAGCCAAGTGGAGGTTTTACCGGGAATTCCGCTCGACGACCAAGGTGGCACCGGTGGGGATGCTGGGATTTATGAATCGAAGGCTACGCCGGTGGATCCGGGCAGGACAGTTGATGTCAGGTGGGCGGCAAGTGCGCAGGTCGATTTGATTGCGCTGGTGCCGGCACGGCGTTACGCGACTCTGGGTTTAGACGCCCAGTATGGAATGCCAGGAGCTTTTACGGTGGAGTTGATCAATGCCGCAGGTGAGGTCGTTCGGTGCGTGGCTCGCGAGCGCAACACCCGTGCTCATCTGGCACGCAAGGGGCATCCCTTTGTTTACGAGCTGTCACCGGCGGTTGCTGCGGTGGGATTGAGGATTTCCGGGGATTTATTAAATCCAGATTCCGAGCATGCCGAGACGTTTGTGCAAGCATGGGCCGAGGTGTTGGTGTTTGAAGGAGAGCGCAACGTCGCATTGGGGGGGGCGGTTGCGAGTCGCGGTGGTGGTGCGCT
>JAYWAR010000174.1:0-1936 GCA_043782285.1 Akkermansiaceae bacterium
CCCCAAGCCACCCCTTTCGATTTCAGCAAATTGAACGACTCGCTGCTGGCCGTCCGCAATCGCCTGCTGCCACTGGGCTTCAAACTTAAAAACTTTAGCCTCACCGCGACCCGCGACCGCAAACCTGTCCTCCAGCTCGCCCCAAGCCAAATCAATCACTCGCCGGACAGTCGCGAATTTTTTATCAAGCTCGCCACGATCACCGATGCAATTGGCCACCACTGGCCAGCCCAACAATCGGTGATCCGATGGAATCCTGAAAACCTATCCATCCCACACCTTGATCCACTACCCGGGCTGAGTCTCCGCGAACTGGTGATTTCACTGCCGCTTGGTGCTCAGCCATCGTTAGAAACTGAGTTGCATCTCGATGATGCCGTCTTGGCCGTTGCTATCGCACCGGGTTTTTCCTCAGCTCGGATCGATCTTCGCGAAGGTAAGCTACAAATTCAGGCCATGGCAAAACGCTTTGGCGTCGAGATTCCAGCCGCAACTCTCACCTCCTTGGCAGTCGAGTTGGATCAAATCCTCCCAAACCCACGGCTTGCCACCGGTTCGGTTCGCCTGCGGCTCGAGAACCTCGCGTGGCAAAATTGGAACTCACCCGCGCTCAGCATGGACGCCACTCTCAACCACGATCACGCAACCCTCACCACCCACGCTCAAATACTCGGAACCGAACTTTCTTTGGATGCCAAGGCCCCGCTCAAGCGCACCGAAAATAACCTCACTCTCGGTGAAACCGTCGGTCATTTTAACCTCACCGACGTTCCCCTAGCTCTCCACCAGCTGGCGAAATACTTCCCTACAATCGACCCCAAGGCAGCGCTGCCACCCGCAAAAATGGCTGGAAATTTTACGGTTCTGTTTGCTGAAAACGTCCCTCAGTCGGCAAGCGCCGACTTTGAGCTCAAACCCCATGACCCAAAAATCGCCTCTCCAATCTCCATCAAAAGCCGCTGGACTCGTCAGCAATCGATTTCCGCCGAGCTCGCCATCGATGGCCTCACCGCCACCGCAACTTACCAACCAAGCTCCGCGACCTATCAAGCGTCTCTCGACCTCACCGAATTCATGAGCCGTAAAATCGAGCCTTGGCTTTCGATCATCCAAGTAAAACCCAGCGGCAGTGCCACACTTACCGCAAAATGGCACGGCAGCGGCCAACTAAAAACGACCCACCACCAAGGTGAACTGACACTCACTCAAGCCACTTGGTCACGCGAGACCATGCCTGATCTCACCGCCAGTGGCGGCCTCAACTACACTTGGCCGAGCCACTTCGAAACTACCGACCTGCGTCTTCAAATGAACGACCAGACTGTGGCGCTCGAAGCCGCACTCAACCACCATTTCCTTGAACTCCGTCATTTTCTGTGGAGTCACAATGGCACTCCTCTTATCGAGGGCACTGCCAGCTTACCCGCACCTACCGACTTTCACCACTGGCGCGATGCCTTGGCCGAGGAGCTCCGCCCACTCTCTGTTTCTATCAGCTCACGGCCACTCTCGCTCGAGTTGCTCAAGCCCTGGCTTCCCGCACTCGCCAACCTCGACCCACGCTCGAGCGGCCAACTTGAACTCCAAGTCTCTGGCACCTATTCCGAGCCCGTCATCGCCGCAAAGGTAGAAGCCAAAAACCTCCGCTCCCCTGCTCAAGCCAAGCTACCACCCGCCAATTTACAGCTGCAGCTCGCCAGCCGCGCCGGCCGCCTTGTGCTCGACGGCAGCGCAACCGCTCAAGATTTACCGGCGACCCTGATCCAAGCCAGCATGCCCTTCCGCCCGGCAAACTGGCTCCAGACTCCAGCGCAGTTGCTAGATGAAACGCTTGAGGCCCGGGTCGACCTGCCTCGTTTCGACCTCTCACGCTTCAGCTCGCTCGTTCCGAATGCCGATCAACTCCGTGGTCTCATCACCGGCAATTTTGTCGCTA
>JAYWAR010000175.1:0-5443 GCA_043782285.1 Akkermansiaceae bacterium
GCAGTGATCGAGGAACCAATGCAGGTCGTGAAGCGGAGCCTCGCGGTTGACGCGCTCGAAAACGTCGAGGAAGCGGGTGATCGATTCATCATAAGTCGCGTGGAGGCGGAACGGCCAGCGATTGGAGGCGAGCATCGTCACCACTTTCTCCAACTCGCCTTCCATGCCAGGTGATAGATCCGGTCGGGGTTCGAGAAAGTCCTCGAAGTCCGCAGCGGAGAACACCAGCATTTCCCCGGCTCCATTCATACGGAAAAACGGATCACCTTCGCCGGGTTTCGTCATCCGCATCCAGCGGGCGAAGTCGTCTTTCTCCTCCTTGGGCTTTTGGGTGAAAAGATTGTAGGCGATTCTAACCGTCAACTCGCCGCGATCATGAAGCTGGCGGACGATCTCGTAATCGTCTGGATAGTTTTGAAATCCGCCGCCGGCGTCGATGCAGCTTGTGACGCCTAACCGGTTCAACTCGCGCATGAACTGCCGCGACGAGTTATATTGATACTCCGGCGGAAGTTTCGGGCCTTTTGCCAGAGTGGCGTAAAGGATCATCGCGTTCGGGCGGGCGATGAGCAGACCGGTCGGATCGCCGTTCTTGTCACGCTGGATTTCCCCGCCCGGCGGGTTCGGCGTGTCGCGGGTGTAACCGCAGGCGCGGAGCGCGGCGCGGTTCAGCAATGCCCGGCAGTAAAGGTGCAAGATGAAAACCGGCGTATCCGGCGCGGCGGCGTTGATTTCCTCTAACGTCGGCATCCGGCGCTCGGCGAATTGAAACTCGCTCCAGCTTCCAACCACCCGCACCCACTGCGGCGCGGGCGTGCGCTCGGCTTGCAGCTTGAGCATACGCAGGGCGTCGGCCAGCGATGGCACGCCGTCCCAGCGGAGTTCGAGATTGTAGTTCAGGCCGCCGCGGATCAGGTGGAGATGCGAGTCGTTGAGGCCGGGAATGACGCGGCGGCCCTTAAGGTCGATGACCTTCGTTGCCGGGCCGGGCTGATAGTCCTCCGCATCGTCCACGCCCATGATCCGACCGTCCTTGATAGCGAGGTTCGAGGCCGCGGGGTATTTCGGATCGAGCGTGGCGATGCGACCGTTAAACAGGATTAAATCGGGATGGGGATTCATGATGTTAGGTTTTGTTTTCAGGATGCAACCATAGGTGTAACAAGCGGGTGACCAGCGGCATGACGACCCACGTCAGCATGGCCACCATCAGGACGGAAAATACCAGCGTGCCGGTGGGAAACGGCCATCCGCGCGTGAGCGGGCCGACGGTAGCGCCGAGCAGAAGGCTGGTGGGAAACACGCCTAGCAGTGTGCCCACCGCCATCTTCCAGCGCGGCGGAGGATTGGGGGAACGGAACCAGGCTTCGAGGCCGTGCAATTGTCGGTATTCCGGCTCGCCTTCTGTTAGCGACCGCGCGTGTTCGTCCCATGCCTTGAACATGGGAGTTTGATAGAAGGCATCCCGCTCCGCCTCGTTGGAGAAAGTTCGCAGAATGCCGTATTCCCGCGTGTCGGAACCGGGCGGCGGCGTGAGCATGCTGGCGCCCATCACGCTGCCGTGGTCAAACGAGGTTTGGAAAAACTCCCGTAAACCTTCGCGGAATTCCTCCTCGCGACCGGGCAGAACCCGGCGGGTGATGGCAACGTGAATGGGCATGGCGCGACTTTCTATCAGTGACCGGCCTTGGCGGGCACGACCTGTGGCTTTTGCGCCGACTGGGGCGCGTGATGAACCATGGTATAGGCGTATTCCACGCCGACGCCGTACGCTCCGCCCTGGCCCTTGATCAGCCCCATCAGATTGTTGTAGTGCTCACGTTGCGCCCAGTCGCGCTGCCATTCGAGCAAGGCGGGGATGGTCGTCACCCGCACCGCGCCGGCCTGGACCATGCGGGACAGCGAGGCATCCTGCGCGGCTTGCGAAGTCGCACCACAACAGTCTTCCACGACGTAAACGTTGTAGCCCGCGCCGAGCATTTCGATGGTCGGCCAGGTCACACACACTTCCGTCCAGAGTCCGGTGATGACGATGTTTTTCCTGCCGGTCGCCTCGATGGCGGCACGGAATTCCATGGAATCCCACGAGTTCATCGAAGTGCGCTCGATCACGGGTTGGCCGGGAAACACGTCGAGCAACTGTGGCCAGACATAGCCGCTGAACGATTCGGTTTCCACGGCAGTGATGATCGCGGGGATGTTGAATTCCTTCGCGACCTTGGCTAACAGCGTAACATTGTTGATCAACATTGCCCGGTCGATGCTGGCGACGCCGAAGGTCATCTGCGGCTGGTGATCGATGAAGACGACAACGCTGTCTTCGGGAGTGTATAGTTTTTGGTATTGGTTCATGGCGATGGGTCGGGATTGACGGCTGAACCGTATCGCAAATTTTTTTCCGGCCAAGCGGGCATTGGATGGAGAAATGCCTCCTTCAAAAGGCGGAGGCGCGTTCGTCAAACATGAATCAATCCCGACCGGCTGGCGGCTGCGATGGCCTCGGTGCGGCTCAGGACATTCAGCTTCGTGAAAATGGCTCGGACGTGGCTCTTCACCGTCACTTCGCCGATGCCCAGATCCGCGGCGATGAGTTTGTTAGGCTTGCCTTCCGCGAGCAGGCGCAACACTTCGAGTTCGCGCGGCGTCAGTTCGTCCGCACACTGGCGGCCGGCGAGTTTGGCAGCCACGTCCGGCAGCAGGAAATACTTACCGGCGTGGACTTCGCGAATGCATTGGAACAGCTCGTCGCGCTTCACATCCTTTAACAGATAGGCCTTGGCTCCGGCCCGCATCGCCCGATAGATGTCCTCGTCGCCGTCGAAGGTCGTCAGGATGATGACGCGGACTTTGGGATCGGCGGCACGAAGTTCGTAGATCGCGTTCACGCCGCTCAGGCCCGGCATTCGCAGATCCATCAGAACCACATCCGGCAGGTGCGCTTTCCACAGCGCCACCGCCTCGTTGCCATCGCCGGCTTCCGCGACCACGGTCATGTCTTGCTGCTGATTGATGATGGCCGCCAGTCCGTCGCGCACGACGATGTGATCCTCCGCGATTAGAATGCGGATCGTTTGCGGGCATTTGCCTTGTGGGGCGGATGGTTTCCGGGATTCACGCATGATCGGTGTTCAATGGCATCGGATGATTCAGAATGACGGAGATCTCCGTGCTTTGCCCCGGTTGTGAACGCAGGATGAAATCCCCGCCCATGCGCTGGACGCGTTCCTGCATGCCCATCAGGCCCAGACCGTCATGTTCGTGTTGCGGATCGAATCCATGGCCGTCGTCCGCAAGATGCAAGCGCGTTTGTTTTTTCTCAAACGCCAAGGACGCGCGGAAGGTCGTCGCCCGGGCGTGTTTGATGGTGTTCGTCAGGGATTCCTGCGCGATCCTCAGCAAATCCTCCTCCCATTCCAATGGCATCATGCGAGGTTCGCCCACGACGTGGAACTCTGCGGTTAGCTTCGCGTCGTTGGCGACGCGTTTGAGCAAATCCTCCATCGCCCGGCACAAGCTGCCGTCGCGAAGCGATTGCGGGCGCAGGGCCCGCACGGAATTCCGCGCCTCTCCCAAACTGGACCTAGCGAGTTCCTCCGCCCGCTCGATGTGCGCGGCGGCATCGGCCATCGTTCCCCGTGCGGCCGCGCCTTTCGCCGCTTGAAGCTGCATGATCACACCGGTGAATCCCTGCGCGAGTGTGTCGTGGATGTCGCGCGCCATCCGGTTACGCTCCGCCATCACGGCGGCCTGCTGGCTTTCCCGTGTCAAGCGCATCAATTGGAGCGCGAGCATCGCCTGGTTCGCCAGTGCCTGGGCAAGTTCCAATTCTCCGGTGCAGAACGTCCGGCGGTGGCTGAAGCGGATGGAAATCACCCCTTCGACCTGTCCCGCGATGGCCGTAGGAACGAAGAGAACGGTCACGACTCCTTGCGAAATCAGGTAGTCCCGCCACGGCGAAACGGGCGCGTCGCGGATGTCATCCAGCACGCTGGTCCGTCCTGTCAGCTCCGCGCCGCGCGGGAAACTAACGCCGGGAAGCGGCTGCGTCGGATCGAGAGAGGCGACCTTCGCCCTAGAGTCGGACACCATCCTGCCGCCCTCGAAAGCGCACTCGAATTCCATCAGGCCGGTCCTCTCGTCCTTGTGCCAGACGCTGCTGCTATGCGCGTCTAACTGTCCGGTGATGGTCCGCAGGACGTGTTCTAGGAACCGGTCCGGTTCGGATTCCGCGACGAGAGCCTCCAGCGTGCGGGTGAGCGCGTTGAGCTGGCCGCGGGCGAGAATTTCCGAGGATTGCAGGGCGTCCTCGGCATGACGCCGCTCGGTGACATCCATGATCGTCCCCATCAGCCGCACCACCGTGCTGGCCTCATCCCTCACCGGTTTGGAAATCGTCTCGATGAATTTGCGGGTCCCGTCCGGCAGCAGGAATCGGTAGCCAAGCGGGCGCGGCTCTCCGGTTTCAAAACTTTCGCGCAACCCGCGGTCCACCGCCTTGCGGTCTTCGGGATGCACCCGCGCGCGGAACTCGGAATAGTGCGGCGAAGGTGGAGGATCGGGAAATCCGAAGATCCGGCAGGTTTCTACCGACCAATCAGTATTGCCGGTCTTGAAATCCAGAACCCAGGTCCCGGTCTTGGTCAGCCGCTGCCCTTCCGCGAGGCTTTTCTCACTGACGCGCAATTTTTCCTCCGCCTGCCTGCGGTCTTCGATGTCGGTATTGGTTCCATACCAATTCACCACCGCGCCCGATTCGTCGCAGAGCGGCACGCCGCGAAAGAGGAACCAGCGGTAAACGCCGTCGTGCCGTCGCAAGCGCGCCTCGTATTCGCCCGCCGTCCCGGCCACTAGAATAAAGGCCCAATACTCCGCCAGACCGTTAGTGTCTTGGGGATGTACCGCCTGCTGCCACCCCCAGCCGCTCGCCTGCACCAGCGTGAGCCCTGTGTAGTCGAGCCAGCGCTGATTGAGATAATCGATGTGACCATCCGGCCGCGAACTCCAGACCAGCCCGGGCATCGTATCGATCACCAGGCGCAGCCGCTGCTCGCTGTCGATCAACGCCTTTATGTCCGCCGGATCGGGCGGAGGAACGGCGGTCGGCAGGTCGGTTTTCATCCGTGATGCCAACCCTCGCGACGAGTGGACGAAATGTCAAAATGCAACACCAGCGTCCTGCACTTCCGGTGGATCAACGCACCACTAACCGATTCAACCGATCTGAAAAACGTCACCATGATCGGTCACTCACCGCCAACAACCGGAAGTCGTTGATCGTAGTCACTAGCAGCCGCGCGAAGTTCTCTCGCCTGAAGTTGAACTAACTACCAAAAGTGGTTGCCGAAACGCGCCACTCACGGCTTGGAGTCGCCACTGCTCGGGGTCCGGGATTGGGATTCCTCTTCGCATGTCTTCGTAGGTAGTTCCGCCATCAGGCGGTCTT
>JAYWAR010000176.1:0-1932 GCA_043782285.1 Akkermansiaceae bacterium
AGATTCGCGGTGCCTAAATTCTTAATTCTCACATACCCCGAGATACGCCTCGATCACTTTTGGGTGACATTGAATTTCCTTTGGCGTTCCCTCCGCGATCATAATGCCATACTCGAGCACGGCGATGCGTTCACAGATGCCCATGACGACTTTCATGTCGTGTTCCACTAGCAAGACAGAGAGATTATAGTTTTTTTTGATGAAGTTGATGAGCTGCATGAGGTCTTCCTTTTCGGAGGGATTCATGCCCGCGGCGGGTTCATCTAGCAGCAGGAGGTTGGGTTTGGTGGCGAGGGCGCGGACGATTTCCAAGCGGCGTTGGTCGCCGTAGTTCATGCTTTTCGCGTTCTTGTCGCGGGCATCCGCGAGGCCGAAGATATCTAATAACTCGAGGGCTTGCTTTTCCACCGCCGCTTCCTCGCGGTGATAGACAGGCCCGCGGGTGAGTGAATGAATAATGCCGCGCTTTAAATGGGTCAGCATCGCCGCTCGCACGTTATCGAGCACCGAGAGTGAGTGGAAAAGCCGGATATTTTGAAACGTGCGAGCAATTCCCATGCGAGTGATCTCGTGGGGTTTCTTTCCCGGCACCGGCGTGCCGTTGAATCGAATCCGGCCTGCCGTCGGGGTGTAAACGCCTGTGATGAGGTTAAACACCGTGGTTTTGCCCGCGCCGTTAGGGCCGATCAACCCGACTAACTCCCCAGGTGCCACCGCGAAACTTAATTCGCTCACCGCTTTCAACCCGCCGAAGCGGATCGTCACATTGTTTAGTTCGAGTCCGGTGCTCATGCGGATTTTTTCTTCCGGTTCATGAACGAAAACGAAGGGATCAATCCCTGCGGGCGGACGATCATCATCACAATCAACAGCAGCGAAAATACGATCATTCTATATTGCTCGGCGTCGCGGAGGAACTCGTTGAGCACCGTCAAAAGTATAGCTGCGACGACCACCCCGGCGGTGCTGCCCATGCCGCCGAGGATGACGATGACTACGATGTCGAAGGATTTTAGGAAATTAAAACCCTCGGGTGAAATCGTGGTGCGTAGATGCGCATAGAGTCCGCCTGCTAGACCCGCGAAGAATGCGCCGGTGACGAAGGCGGTGACCTTGTAGCGCACGGTGTTGATCCCCATGGAACCAGCGGCTAACTCATCATCTCGCACCGCAAGGAAGCCACGACCGTAAGTGGAATTCACCATGGAGGTGACTGTATAAACACACACGGCGGCGAGTAGGAAGACCCAGAAAAATGTGGTGTGCGCAGGGATGCCGCGCAGGCCGAGCGGGCCACCGAGTGGACCGTCGCCATTGGTATTTTGGAGAATCACCCTAACGATTTCGTTAAATCCAAGTGTGACGATGGCCAAGTAGTCACCCCGCAGGCGGAGCGATGGCATCCCGACTAACCATCCACAAATGGCGGCACAGATCCCGCCGACTAACAGCGCGATGAGAAACGCGGCGCCAGTCGCAAAGGCACCGGGACCGCCGAGCATGGGGATCAGTTTACCACTGGCTTCCAGCGTGAAAACAGCCGCCCCGTAGGCACCCAACGACATGAAAGCAGCATGGCCGAGTGAGAATTGACCGGTGTGGCCATTCACTAAATTCAGACTCACCGCAAGGATGATGTTGATCCCCACATTGAGCGCGATGTCCAGATAGTAGGCATCGAGCGAATCGGATAGCATAGAAATCCCCAAGCTAATCATCACCGCGACGATCAGGGCAATTTGGGCGGAGTAACGCTTCATGGAGTTATACTTTTTCGCGTTCGACCTTGCCGAGCAGGCCCGAGGGTTTGAATACGAGAATTAGAATTAGAATTACAAAGGCCACACCTTCCGAGTAACCCGATGGGATTCCGAAGTTTTGGCTATAGCCTTTTACTAGTGTTTCAGTGACCCCTAAAATAAGCCCACCGAG
>JAYWAR010000177.1:0-1919 GCA_043782285.1 Akkermansiaceae bacterium
AGTTTCGACCATGGCTTATTCAGCGCCTTGCGGACTTCCACCTCTAGCAGTCCATCTTCAAACAATGCATCACATTGAGGAGTGTAGCGCACTCGTGTCTTGCTGCGGATGGCATCCACTTTGGTTTTGGCATCAGAACCTTTCGCGATGTCCAAGTGGTTATACACCAGATCGAGGGCGACTAACTTAGACTTCTCCCCGAAGTCAGGCACGGTGGTGAGACGATTGTAGGGAACGGCAAGGTTGGACAAAGTGGAAATCCCAACCAGCGGAGTGAGATCACTGATGCGGTTTCTTCCCACTTGCAATTGTTGTAGCGCGGGCGCGTTTGCCAGAGGAGTTAGATCTGTAATCTCATTCTCTTCGAGTTCCACCGATACTAGGTTCTTCAGCTCTTTCAGCGCAGCGATGCTTGAAATCGAGTTTGAGTTAAGCTTCAGCACACTCAGGTTTTTCAACATTGCGAGTGATGAAATATCCGTAATTCCACAGGCGTTTGCCGAGAGTGTTTGCAGGCTGGTGAGTAATTCCAAGCCGTTGGTGTTGCGCAGCGGATGATTGTCTAACGTGATCTCCTGGATCGCTTCGACATCGCCGTAGGTGAGTTGATCCAGTGGTTTCCCGGTGGCCGCGGCGATCAGCTTTGCCAGCCCTAGATCTCCTGCGAAGATGCCCGCAGGCACCCGATCCTTCGCATGTTTTTCTGCCACCGGTGACCATTCCCTGAAGCTGAAAGGTTCTCCCACCAGCTTGGCGGGACGCAGTAGATTGAAGACGGCGCTGCCGCCGAACCCGGCAAGTCCTGCGAGTCCGACGACCAATGTATAGTGAGTGAGCTGGTTCATGGGGTTGGTTTGATGGTTCGCGTTTTTACGGTTGGATAGAAGTTGTGGTTATTTCTGAGATGCGGTGGTCTTGCTAGAAATCGCAAGCACGCCGGAGTATGCCTCAATGAGAATACGATCTTGGTCGGGTTGGCACTCGATGGGTAGCAGCGCGAAGGAACGGTCTGAAAATGTCGCCGTGACGACGACAGAACCTCGTCCGACACTGACCTGCCGTTCGTTCTTGGTGATCCCACCTCGGCCCGCCATCAAGCCATCCCGACCAAGTGCGAGAATGTCGATCACCACATTTTCCTGAGTGGTCTGAATGATAAGATCCATGGTCTTCACATAACTCGCCGTGAGTTCAAGCGGTGCTTCAGGCCGACCCATCACAAACACAATCGCGGGACCGATCTGCTTGCGGATTTCGGCAGCATGATCGGGCGTGGCTCCGAATGAAGGCACCCACGGGATCCAAACACCCGTCTCGCTAAGGTATTCCAGCCATGCCTTGCCGCCGACTTCTCCGCGCAGTGCCGGTGACCACACGAAGCGCGCCGCCACTCCGGCGGACCGCAACGCGGCCACTCCGAAAATGGCGCAATCCACCTCGCTGCCGTAGGCGCCTTTGAGAACCGTCAGCGGGTCCAAGTCGCCACGCTGCGGCAGGGTGTATGACAGCGCGGGTTCTAGCACTTCCACATGCGCTACCGTCCATGCAAGCACCGCCTTCGCCGCCTCATCCGCAGTGGTGGCAGTGGCTGTCATGGGTAAAAAAAGCTGCGCCAGCGTGGTCAGCCACGCTGGTTTGGACGTGTGTTCCTGCCGGATCCGGTAGGGCAGCAGATAGGCCACCACCTCGTCATTCGTCAGTTTGCGGTTGGCATAAAACCGGTCCTTCACCGTCTCCACTTGGCGCACATGCTGGATGAATCCCGCCGATGTCAGGTGGTCTTTATCGAGGTTTCCAAGCGTCAGTGCTAACTGCATCACTAGTAGCTCAGAGGTCGAGTCATACATCGCCAATCCCACGTCCTTCTGCACTTGATCCAAATAACGATAGGCAAGCTGTTTGTCGCCCACAGTGTCATC
>JAYWAR010000178.1:0-1918 GCA_043782285.1 Akkermansiaceae bacterium
TAACCGCTTTTTTCAATAAGATTCAAAGTTTGCCGTTGAATGAAACTTTGGACAAGGTTGGCAAGTTGGCCGATGAGGCGACGATCACTGCGGCAGCAAGTCGCACCGCGGTGGAAGAATTCAACCGGACGATGATTTCGGTTCGCAAAACGCTCGACTCCAAGGAGTTCACCCAGCTTCCGGAGGATTTGAGAGGCACTCTTGCGGCCCTCAGCAAGTCGGTTTCTAGCCTGGGACCAGACGGTGCAGTTCAAGGAGATTTGTTGCGGACTCTCGACGAGCTTCGTGCCGCTTTGCGTTCAATCAACGGGCTGGCCAGTACGATTGATCAAAAGCCGAGTTCACTGCTATTCGGGCGGGATTCTTCGGGTAATCTTGTCCCGAAAGCTCCCAAATCCAGTCGCTGACCTAAATTTTGACGATGCATCGATTTTTCATTTTCCTCGCCGCCGTGTTGATGGTCGGCTGCGCACAACCCAATAAAATGTTTTACGTTTTGACTGCCAGTGGTCCGGTGCCCTCGGGGGGGGGAATCGGGATTGGTGTGGGTCCGGTGAGCCTTGCGGAATATCTCGACCGTCCGAATTTGGTCACTCAACAGGCAGCCAACCAGCTTGCGATTGCCGAAGATCACCGCTGGGCAGGGGATTTGTCGGCGTCGATTGCTCGGGTTACGGCGGCAAATTTGGGGCGAGCGCTAAAAACCGGGAATGTTCGGACTTACCCGTGGTTGCGCGATGACGAGATTCGTTACCAAGTCACTCTCGACATCCGGCAGCTTCACAGTGATGCGGATGGCTATGCGGTGATCGAGGCCGGTTGGCGGGTGTATTCACTTCCTGAGCGGCATTTGAAAGTGTCCCGGACTTTTGTGGATCGTGAGCGCTTGCAGGCGGATGGTTATGATTCGAGTGTTGCGGCCCAGTCGCGGTTGCTGGGTCGTTTGGCGGAACATATTGCTGCTGAGTTGCGTTAGTCGAGGAGGTGGCGTAGGCTGACGAAATATTTTTTAAAGTGAGTCATTGTTCGCGGTGGAATCGGCAACCGCTTCGACTGGTAGTTCCTCGATGGGGCTGGGCGAGCGGCCGTTATTTTCGAGTAACAAGATGACTTCATTTTGCACGGATTCCACTTGGCTGAGCGGAATGTCCGGATCTTTGACGATGTACACTTCACCGGTTTTGCGCTGTTCGTAAACTCGCAGAATCCCGTTAGCGGTGCGTTGGTTGTCGGTTTCGCGCAGGAGTTTTTGACGTTCCAGCATCACGGCGAGGATGAAGCGAGTATTTTCCGTATGCTCTTCGTCCTCTTCGACGAGGCGGCGGAGAATTTCCTCGGCACTGAGTTTTTCGGCAGTTTTTTCCGCCTCGTGACGAATGATGGCAGAATAGTTGGTGCGCCAGAAGGAGAAAGGTTTTTCCTTGGATTCCTGCTGGGTTTTCCAGCCGTCCACGCTGTAGTCGCGACGAAGGTAGCCGCTGGAACTTGGATCGGGGAAGAGCGCGGTGATGATCGGCTCACCATCGACAAAGTTGTGGTGAGAGGCCGCGCATTCGCGGCCGCGGGAGCGGACATGCCAAGGTTCAGCGATCGCCATAGTGTCAGAGTGGTTCAGCCGTTGCTGGGGAGCAAACGGCGTAAGATCAGGTAAATAGGTTGGCCGGAGATCCGGCGGTAAAAAAGATAGATGCCGAGGGTGGCGAAGATCAAGTTTGGCAACCAAGCGGCTTGCACTGGAGGAAGAGTGCCAGATTCGCCAAAAGCAATTGAGATACTCGTGACCAGTAGCATCAGCGCGGAGAGGACGACGGCGAGGAAGACTCCGCCACCGCTGCCTCGGCGTGAAAAATGGATGCCGAGTGGGGTCGCCAGCAGAACCGTCACGAGGCAGGTGAAAGGTAGAGCCCAGCGATAATGC
>JAYWAR010000179.1:0-5386 GCA_043782285.1 Akkermansiaceae bacterium
TCAAACCCACCATCCCCTACAACTTGGTTTGCAACAACACCTTCAAATGATAAAGCCTTGGAGATTGTGGTGGTGAGCAGGGCGTAGTCGTCGGAAGTGGGGACGTCACCGATTGCTAGGGGCGCCAGAGTGCTGCTGGCATCGCTGAGTGTGAGAATGGCGTTGGCGCTGTAGGGATAGGAACCCACTCGGGTGTCACAAAATCCGTATTGGATGCGGTAGGTTTGATTCGCTACTAGGCCAGTTAGGGTCAAAGCGCCGGCGGCATTTCCCGAAGAGTAGGCGACGGTGGCGTATTGCTGAGTGCCTCCCAAGGCGACGGTGGAGTTCAAGGATGCACTGGCCACGGCGCTGACTCCGGAGCCGAGCAAGCGGGCCGTGGTGAGGGGCGACGACCAGAGGCCGAAGGGAATTCCGTCATAGGTGCCGGCATTTCCGAAGACCGCCGCGCCCACCAAGGTCTCGGTGTTGAGGAAGGGAATGCGAGTGCTGCTGTAGGTGCTCGCGGCACTGATCGCGTTCACCGTGAGCGTCTGTGAGACCTGCGGGGCCGGTAGATAGCTGGCGTTACCGGCTTGATTGGCCGAGATTTGGGCGGTGCCCATTCCCGTGATGGTGACCACGCCAGTGGTGGCAGCCACTGTGGCCACGACTGGATTGTCGCACGAATAGGTGACTGCCAATCCAGAACTCGCGGTGGCCGGGTCCGAGAAGGGTGGATCGACCCACGCCTTGCGGAGCGTCGGACCTAGATCGAACGTGATCGTCTGGCTGGATTTGGTGACCGTAAGGGTTTGGCTTGTTTGGGGTGCCGCAGCGAAGGCGGCGTCACCCGCTTGATTGGCTAACAAATTGGTTGAGCCTATTCCGGTGATGGTGACCACGCCGGTGGCGGAATCCACCGTGGCTACGGCCGGATTGCCGCTTGAGTAGGCGACTGGCAAGCCCGAGCTCGCCGTCGCCGGGTTTGCGAAGGGCGGACTGTTCCTCTCCTTGCTCAGTGCTGAGCCTAGGTCGAAAGTGATTGTCTGATTGCCTTGGGTGGCGGTGGGTGTGGCGGTCACCAGTGCCGACCACTCGCTGTCGCCGGAACTGCTCGTGGCGGAGACTTTGAACTCGTAGGGCGTGCCAATTGCGAGACCCGCACTCCGCTGGGGTGGTGCCACAAGCGTGTCGATTTGCTCGACGCCGCTGACGGTGTTGCGGCTCCAAAGCTTGTAGCCAGCAGCACCGGAGGATGGTGCCCAGTTCAGTGAGACTGCACCGAGGCCAGGTGTGGCGATCAGTCCCGTCGGCGTTGCCGGTTTGCTGAGTAGAGTGAACGTCACTGGGGCGGTGGCCGCTCGCTCCACCCAGACGACGAGCATTGGCTTGCCGGTGGTATCGCGGACAATTCCTTGGCGAAAATTCGGTCCTGGGGTCTGCTCCACGCCGTCGATTAGGAGGTGGGCCGGTGCGTCGGCGGAGGGCATCCACTCCTTCACCACGAGGCAGAGATTGGCGACTGGGGATGCGGCGCTGGCCGCGATCCGGACCGACGGTGCGGCACCGGTGGCGGTGAAATGGTAGGCCCGCTCCGCAGGAACATAGGCGACCCCTTGGCAATCGGCCAAGGTCTGGATCGGCGGAGCTTGCGCCCACGACTTGGCCAGCGGGGCGAGTTCGGCGGCGGTGCGGGTGGTCACCCCGTAAAGATTCATCACTTGCTGCTGATAGGTTCCAACATTACGCCTCACGGGATAGAGGTTTCCAACGCAGGTGGAACTCGGGCGATCCGGCCAACGCGTGTCGCGATCATCGTCAGGAACCAGTGAAACCGGCCAATGGTTCCAGCAACTGAATCTGGAATAGTTTGGATTCCAAAGGCCAAAAGGTGACCAGGTGGACCCCGCTTCCCCGATGATGTAATGCTTGTAGTTCGCCTTGAGGTTCATGTATTCGATGTTGCCGTTAGCAATGGCCGGATCGAGGCTCACCGCACCCGACCCGCCCGACCAGTCGTAGCGTCGGGTCTCCCCGTTCATGTTGGCCACGACGATCATTTGGTCATTGCCGTTATCTTCTGGACGGGTGCCCGGTTGATTTAGCATCTCGTGTTGGATGACTTCTCCCAGACGGCCGGGCGTGTTGGCACGGACCTCCTGATAGCGCACGGCAACTCCATCGGGATAGATGGCGTAATACTCATCCGTCCAATCACCCCACGGATCGTTGGTGGTGAGCAATTTATAGTCGATCATGTTACTCGCCACCCGCCAATGCACGATGACTCTGGCAGGGGTATTTTCAATCAGGCGCACATGAGAAAAACGACAATGTTTATCGGACATGTGTTCCGCGAAGCTCGGCCCTTCGGTCCAATTCTCGGGGCTCTGGTCGCTAACCCAAATACCGTTTTCGGAGACCGTGGAGAGGCCATAACTCGTCCCCCGCCAAAACACCATTCGCACCGGATGCTGATCGAAGCCCACGACGATATCAGGGTGATCGCCCACCCGCCACAGATTGTCCCAAGCAGGAGTGTAGGCGAGCTTTTCGTAGCGGGCGCCGAACGTTCCATCCGGTGTTCCGCTAGGCATCACCCGATATTGCAACGGCTGCGGATTTGCCGGAACCAGTGCCGTTCGGTTCGAGGCGATTTCCGAGCCGCTAAGCGGCCGACCATAAATCCGCACCTCGTCAATCAAACCGTCGAAAACCACATTAGAGAGAAAGCTCTGGGCAAACCCTCTGACCGTTCCGTTGGGAGCTTCTTTCTTGTGTGACATCCCGATCCGAATGTCGGTGGCGGCGGCATCCACTAGGGTGCCGGAAGCTGAGAGGGTTCCTGCCGATGCGCCATCGATATAGACCTTGAGACCGGAAGCAGGGTCATAGACTGCGGCTACATGCGTCCATTTCAGCAATGGCAATTGGGCGGAAGTCGTTAGGGTGTTCCAGCCGCTGGGCGATTGCACGCGAAACACGAGGTGCCCCAAAAAGTCCATGTGCAGAGAATATCCATTCGCGGTGCCCCCGCTGTGATCAACGATGGCGGCGGAACTGTTGGCATACTCTTGTGGTGCCACCCATGCCTCCACGGTCAATCCGGCGCTGACATTCGGTGCCTTGGCGGCGGGCAGCGTCACCACCGAGGTGTAACCGTCAAACGCGAGGCAAGTGCCCGATACCCCCTGCTGCCAGATCGCCGTGTTGCCAGAAATCGTGCAGTCAGCAGCAGTCACGTTTTCCTGCGTGAGGTATTTCCGCGCCAACGGGCGCGTGCTCACGCCTTCATCAAATTTCCACCAGAGCTCGGGTGAAGCCACCGGCGGAATCTTGATTGGAGCACCGCTGGTGGCGATTGGTGGGGTGTCCTGCGGGACCGCTGGCTGCGTGGTCACCCCGGCAATCCCGCCAGCATTCATTGAAAACGTCTGAACGGTGAGGTTCGACGGGCTGTTATAGACGTCTAGCTTTTCCTGGCTGCTCCGCACCGTGCGCGTCACCGTGGCATCCGGACTGATGGTGAAATACTCCTCCACGTAGTCCTGACAGTAACTGGACGGCGAACCGTTGTAAGAGCCTTGGAAATCGGTGAAATGGTTGTTCATCAGGTCCGGTGCATAGCGCCAGTGAATCACCACGCGGGTGGCACTGCTTTCGATGATGCGCACATACGAGCAGCGGTTGATGTTATCCGGCCTCCCGGTCGGTCCGTCGCCATTGCGGGCGACGATTTCCGGTGCAAGCCATTGTGATGTGCCGACTTCCCAATACGGCAGATAGCTGTGTTCCCGGCTGAAAACGAAGCGGCCTGCGGCCAACTGCACCACCACGTCGGCGTATTTCCCGGTCAGCGCCCTGCCCGGCAAGGCCACCTCAGAGGCGTCCGGATAGGCGAGACGTGTGTAATACGCGTAGAACCCTGCGGCATCGGCGACGCCGGAACCTAGCAGAACAGCGGCGACCACTGCGATGCGTGCTTGAATCGCGGTGGATTTGAAACAAAGACCGATGGAAACCATGGTGTGTGTAGATTTTAGGCAGGGTTTATTGAAATCAGTTGTGAAAGACCTCGCGGTGAACCTCCTTAAGATATTTCAGGCTGTCCGTCGCCAGCGCCTCCGGGCTATCTGCGAACTTCCGCCAGATGCAGCAGAGTTTGGCGATCTTGGGCATATCGGGATCGAAGGATTCGATGGTGATGCATCCTTGATAGTTGATTTGCTTGAGCATCTTGAAGATTTCGAGCCATGGGACCATGCCGGTTCCCGGGATTCCGCGCTGGTTTTCACAGGCGTGGAAATAGGCCAACTCCGGGCCGCAGCGTCCGAGCGCAGCAACCATGTCGTTTTCCTCGCGGATCAAGTGGAAGGTGTCGGCGTGGATTTTCACATTGGGCATGTCCACCTCGGCGATGAAACGAAGGGCATCGTCGATGGTATTGAGGAAGTGGGATTCGAAGCGATTGAGGGTTTCGATGCCCATGATCAAGCCGGGGGCGTTGCGTTGGGCGTATTGAGCGATGGTTCGGGTGCATTCCACGCCCCACTTCCACTTGTCTGCGGTGCGCATCGTTCCGCTGAGGTAGCCCCAGCCGCAATAGATCACGCCGCCGAAGACCTTCGCGCCGGCCTCGGCGGACAGATCGACGAGTTTTTTGGAGAGTTCCACGCCCGCGTTGCGGACCGAGGGATCGGGGCTGATGGGGTTGCATTCCAGCGGCATTCCGAAGCCGGTATTGATGATGAGGCCGAGGTCATCAGCGGCGCGTTTCACCTTGGCAGCAGGAAAATGGTCGGGGTCGAAGGGGATGATTTCCACTGCGTCAAAACCCAGTGCCTTGCAATGGTCGAGGATCGGTAGGTCCGCGTCCACGAAGGTTTCCTTGAACAACAATGAATGAATTCCGAAATACATGGGTTCTGAGTGAGGTGGATTTCTGCGCAGCCATCAAGGCGTCGGCGTGACCACATGGCGGAAGAATTTCCTGCCAGTGCTATTTGGTAGGTGAACTGGTTTCGGTTTGCTGAGTCAAGTCAAAGTCACTGGGGCGAGGGCGTACACTTCATCGTGGGTCACCCAGTTGAGATTCGGCCCGGCTCGCAAACCGGGCAAAACAAATAGCGTGTCAATATCCGCTCCATCCAGTTTCAAAATCGGAACTTGGCCCGGCAATGGGTGAGTGTCGGGAAAGGTCCAGAATTAACTGGCCCACGCGACGATTCATCCCTGAGATGACGGCCCCCGGTTTTTCTCCCCTTTCTGGCTGGCCGATGACGCGAAGTATCTTAATCGCTCTGAGCACGACGCACCACGGTTTCCTGCGGGGCGTTGCGAGATACGCCCGCCAGCATGGCTGGCACATCGACGCGACCATGGCCTACACAGGCAAGATACCACG
>JAYWAR010000180.1:0-14830 GCA_043782285.1 Akkermansiaceae bacterium
AGCACCACGCTTGATGAAGCCGCCCGCTCAAGCAACGACCCGTCTTCGCCCTGCCAGTAAAAAACCACCATCAGCAGCAGCGCCCAAACCGCAGAAAACCAAACACCTGCTGAATTCTGCGGCCACTCCCGTTCCGCCCCTAGTCGCTGCAGCGGCAAGGCGATCTCCCGCCCGTATGCCGCCAACTCCTCAGAAATCCTTGCCGCGGGTAAAGACTCCGCATGCAACTCAAAGCCCCCCTGCTCCTCCGTCACCCGACAAGCTTCGCCCATTGCGAGAATCACCAAGCCGTGATCATCAGCCTCTTGCAATGTCGAGTAGTGCCCGACTTGAACCCAATCGTCCCATGGCAGCGTGCTCGGCTCAGCCATTTCTTGCTGTGGGTTCAAATCACTCATGATCGCGGATTATTTGGGATGCCCTGACTGTTCGGATGCACCCGCGAAGATCCACCCTGCAAAAAATTAGTCCATCGTTCGTACAAGTATTTAGGAGAGCCGGTATTCTTTAGCTCCGAAGGCAGAGTAGTCGTCGGGGGTGCAGGTAAAAACGATCACTTGAAGGCCGCGGAGGGCAGCGAGGTTGAGCATCCGTTGGAGCGATTGGACGCGAGCAGGATCCGTGTAGGCGAAGGCATCGTCGAAAACAAGCGGCAGACAACCCTCATGGTCGGTGGCGAGGATTTCGGCCATGGCAAGCCGAGCTGCGGCCGCAACTTGCTCTTTGGCTCCGCCACTGAGGGTCTGAAATTGGAAGGTCGAATCATCGGCACGGCACAATTCGAGGCCAGCAATCCCGTTTTCAGAGAGATTGACACGGACTTGAGTAGCTGGGCCGAAAAGGCATTGAAGGTAACCGGAAATTCGATCGGCGAGGGGCTGAACCAGCGAGCGGTCGATGGCTTCGCGGGAGCAACCGAAAAGCTGCTTGAGAAGCGCTAAGGCCTTGGCGTGACGCTGCTGTGAGAGGTGAGTTCCGAGGGCTGCAGCGTGGCGTGCTTGCGCATGGCTGAGCTCGGCGTGAGGATCGGTGCTGCCGTCGAAAGTCAGACGATCAAGGGCGATCGCACCAAGCTTTTCCGCCTCACGGCGGCGAGTTTCCTGCTGGGCAATTGCGCGGTTGAAGCGGTCGAGATCCGCCACCAAGAGATCCGGGACAAGGGCAGCCAACGCGGCACGAGTGGTGGCAAGAAGAGTGGCGGTTTGTTGCTCGGCAACACGCAAATCGAGGAGAGATTTTTCGCGGGCCGAGGTGTCGCCATGGGTTTGCTGAAGAACTTCGAGTTTCGTGGTGAGATCGCGCAACGCTTGGTGGGCTTGGGCGGTCTGGTCGCGGTGGGATTGAAGATTGGTGGTCGCCGTTGCGAAACGTGAGCGAGTTTGATCGGCTTGACGAAGGGCTGTGATCTCGGTTTCCTCGGCTTGTTCAAGTTTTTGTCGAAGCACGGCGCGCAGTTCGCGGGCAGCGTCGAGGTCTGCGGGAGGCGCAATCGAAGAATCAAAGGCCACGAGACGGCGCTGGACCTCGGATTTTGCAACTTCGGAGGCGGTCGCAGCGGCGGCCAGCTCGGCAGCGAGAGATTCACCCCCGAAAGCTTTCCAGCGGGTCTCGAGCTGGGCGATTTGCTGGGTGAGCCATTGACGCTGCTCAAGGACCGCGGTGGCGTGGTCGAGATCGCGAAGGGTTTGGCGATCAAGCGCAGTCGTCAGCACACGCTGGGAGTTTTCTTGCTGGAGGCGCGCTTCAGCGAGCGAGCTACCGCCACCGGGCCGAATGCAGAGGCGGGTGCCGGGACCGATACGAAGCTCTCCGGCATCGGTGAGAGTGCGCGATTCGCCGAGGGTAAGGGGCTGGCCATCAAGGGTGACTGCAAAATCGGCACCAAGTAGCTCGATGCTGGCGGCCATCGCCAACAATCGAATACTTGCTTGGTAGGCGGCACGATCCAGTGAACGGAGAGCTTCGAGCTGTTTGGCGTTTAAATCAGGGAATTGCGCGAGCGACTCGTGGTGAATGGTGATTTCAGCGCGAAACTGGTCTGCCTCGATGTTGCGGGCAGCGAGTCGTTGATGCTCGGTAAATTTTTCAAAAGCAGTGATCGAAGCACCGGCGAGATCATCGTGGAGACGGGTGCAGCGAACCAAATCCGCAGCTTGGCGGTGGGCAATTTCAGCGGCTTGGCTGAGTTCCCGGGCTTCCTTTTCGGCGGCGAGGTGGCTGGCTTCCAAGCGCTCGGCCGGAACGAGCGCCTCGCGAGAAGCGATGGCTTGCTGGTGGAGCTGGAGGATCCTGATGTCATTTTCGGCAAGTTGCTTGGCCTGGCTCGCAGCGGTTTGCCATGCGTGGCACTGGCTTTCCTCGTGGTTACGAAGTTTCCCAACTTCGGCAAGCGTGGTTTCAGTGGCGATTTTTTGCTGATGAAGGCTCGGTAAAATCGCCTCTGCGGCAGCGATTTCCTGGCCAGCGCGCTCGTGCTCAGCAGCGTCTTGTTCGAGACGGCTGGCAATTTCGAGGGTCCGCGCGAGGGCGGCTTCGGCTTCGACGAGACTCGCACGGGCGAGTTCGGGCTTGGAGCCAGCCTTGGGTTTGCCGGTGGCAGTGAAAAGCTCGTCATAATCTGCCGTAAGGCGTTCGCGAACACGTTGGTCGGTAGCGGACTGCATCACTGCGGCCAAGCCATCTTGTTGAAGCCGCTGGACGAGGGTGTCCTTATGCGCGCTGGCGTGGCCGGACGGATCTTCACCGGAGCTGCCTTGCCAGACCCAAAGGTGAGACCAGAGAGTGGGTAGAAGTTTCGCCGCGCTACCGCCACTGGCGGTTTCAGATTTCAAAAGATCGGCGAGTTGAATTTCAGCCTCCTCGTCCTTGAGTGGAGTCGAGCCGCGGCGAGTCAAGCGGGTGCTGCCTTTGGAGCCAGCGAAGCGTTTTTCGAGTTCCCAAGCGTGACCAGCAGCTTCAAACGTGAGTAAAACTTCAGGCTCACCCAAGTGGCAGCTGGAAACCATTTCCTTCTGGATTTTCCCGCCGGTCTTGGCTCGTAAAAACAGGGCCCGATGAGCGGCCTCAGCAAGAGTGCTTTTTCCTGATTCGTTCGGCCCGCCGATGAGGTTGCGTGACGGGTCGAAGCTAACACAGAGTTCCTTGTGGACGCGATAGTTGCGGAGAGTGAGGGAAAGTAGACGCATCCTAAAAATTTGCGGAGTTTAAGCTTACTCGAAAAGGGCGGCGTAAAGCTCGCGCAGCGCGATTCGGGCGATGTTGGCGGCTTCGTCATCACTGCCGATTTGAGCCACCAGTTGGCTGGCGACCGCAGCGATCAATGGATCACCAGACCGCTGAGTGAGAGCCATAATTTCCTCTGCTGATGGAGCGATGCTGACCCGCGGGTCGAGCTTGAGGCGGAGCAAACGTGATTCCCAAGATTCAAGAATTTTTTCCAAACGTCCGGAGGCCTCGATCCCAAGTGAGCCTTCGAGCGTCAGCATCAACAAATGCTCATCGCCGCGCTGACCGATGCTCTGCTCAAGCTGGCTGGCAAACAGGTCGAGGCTGGCATCGTCCGAAAAGCGAAATTCGAGCTCTTTCCAGAGAAAACGACCGCTGGTCAATTTCTCCACCCGTGGGAGTGCGCCACGAGCCACGGTGACTTTGAGCAAATTTCCCGGATCATTGCCCTCACCTTTTGGAAAACGATCGATTTCCGGGGTACCGCTATACCAAGCCTTGGCTCCGACCTGTTTGGTGCCATGCCAGTCGCCAAGCGCGATATAGTCGAGCTCGGCCATCGGCAGCCGCGAAAGGTCGATCCAATTCACCACCGTGGCCGCGCCATCTTGATCTTCCTGCACCGAGCCGAAACCTTGGATCGTGCCATGCGCCAACACGATCCGCGGTAAATCAGGCGGCAAATCCGCGTTTTCAACGGCACTCCGCAACCACGCGGTGGGATCAATCGCATCGTGACGCTGCCGCAATGGCGCGGGAAAAATGATCGCATTTTCGAGAATCAAGGGTTCCGGCGTCAGCAGCAGGTGCAAATTTGGCGCAAGTTGCCGGTGCTCCCGCTGAAAAAACTCCTGTTGCCAAATGCTGCCTGGCCCCGCGTGATCGTGGTTCCCCGGAATCGCAATCACCGGCAAACCCAGGGAGCCAATCGCAGCACAAGCCGCAGAAACCGTCGCCTTGGTCGCCTGCGAAGAATCAAATAAATCTCCAGCGACTAAGATAAAGGCCGCTCCCGAGCGTTGTGCGAGCTCCGCCATCCCGCGCACCGTGTGCAAACGCTCTTGCTGAAGCCGACTGCGTTTCGCTTCGTCCTGAACCGCCGCAAAAGGTTTGCCCAGCTGCCAGTCTGCAGTGTGTAAAAAAATTAAATCCATCGAACTATTTGGAACCGCTGCTTGCTCGCGAAGCTCTCAAAATTTCCCAGTTCCGCCAAGAACTCACTCGGATTAAACCTAACTTGAAGGCAAGGCGGGTTTCGAGAAACGCCTTTCGTCCACAGCTTTCGCTCAAAACTCACCCGCGCCTGCCTATTTTCCGTGTCTTGCATTCTTACCAAGCCTTGTCAATTTAGCCACATGTCTATCGCGCCCAAGCCGAACAGTGCTCTCCTCATCGTCGGCCATGGTTCTACCGAGAACCCGGATTCATCGACCCCATATTTTGACCACGCCGACGAAATCCGTAGCCGGGGATTGTTCGCTGAGGTCCATTGCTGCTTCTGGAAAGAAGAGCCCTCCTTGCGCGAAGCCCACTACCTAATCGATTGCGATGAAGTTTACGTCGTCCCCGATTTCATCAGTGAGGGCTATTTCACTCAAGATGTGATTCCCCGCGAACTCCAACTCAAAGGCCCGAGTACCGTCGTCCGTGGCAAAACTTACCACTACTGCCTGCCAGTCGGCGTCCACCCTTCGATGACCGGCCTAATCCTGAAACGCGCTCGCGAAATCGCTCCGGGGATCGACCCCGCCACCATCACCCTCATCATTACCGGTCACGGCACTGGCTTAAATCTAAACTCCACCAAAGCCATCCGTGATCAAGCCGTGCTGATTGCCGCCTCGGGAGCCGGCTACGCCGCGGTGCTCGACGCCTACATGGAAGAGCCGCCATTCATTGCGGAATGGGCGGCGATGTCACCAACCCCAAATGTCGTCGTGGTGCCATTTTTCATTTCAGACGGCCTCCACTCCTTTCAAGATATCCCGGTATTATTGGGAATTGAAAGTGAGGTCGGCACGGCTGCCAGCCAACGCGAAGTGTTCCGCCATAACCCGCATCAACTGTCCGGGAAGACCCTTTATTACAGCTCTGCGATCGGGACGGAACGTCAGTTAGCCGAAGTAATTCTCGACCAAATCGCGGATTTCGACTCCCTCCATCAAATTCCCTGAGTCACTGAACTTGCTCTCAACTTCCAATAGATTTCATCCAAACCATGTCACTCGCTCTCAAACTCCGAGATTTACTTCAAACCGGGATTCATCGAATCGGTGAAATCGAGCTGCAAACCGATCATCAAAGCCTCGCTTACCTCATCTGTCACCAAGCCGATGCCGAACTCGCGCAAACAGCAAACCACGGTGATTTGGAAGTTTATCATGGACCGGCCAAAGCACGCGACCTCTCAACTTACGCTGAAGACGGCACCTACCGCTTCACCAAAGGCCAAGTCAACCTTAAGCGCGGGTGGCTGATGACACTCGCGAACGAGACCGAACTGCAACTTGCCCTCGACCAATTTTATCCGGCCTGCATCGGCCTATTTCTCGCCCAACAGGGCGGTACCCTCGAAATTGAAACCCTGCGCGATAAGCTCAACCGCCAGACTGGGATGTATCGTTTTGCTCGCTCAATCAGCGATGCCGGAGCCCAGAAACTGGTCCAACAAGTTTGCGGCCCCGCCCACCAATGCGCAAAAAAAATCTTATGGCAGCTTGATTCAGAGACGCCACTCGACGACAGCGAAGCCAGCCGTTTTAATGGGGTTTCCAGCAATTTACCCGCAACCGAGGCAATTCCCCTGCTCTGCCGCGAAGCGTGCAACCACTTCGTCGCGGAATGCCGCAAAGCGGCCAAAGCAGAATTTGAGACAAAATCTGCAATCGTGCCGACATCCAGCCCGCCACCTCAATCAGCCTGAAATTGGCGAGGGATATCGGCACTTTTCACCACCTGAGCTCAAGCCTTCAGTTTGAGCAGATCGCGGATCTCGGTCAGTAACTTCTCTTGTCCGCTAGGTTCCGGCGCAGGTGCCGCAGCAGCAGCTTTTTCAGTCAGTGCCTTGGCCTTGCTAATCGCCTTCACCACCAAAAACATCACAAATGCCACGATGATAAAATTGATCCCGACAGTCACAAAATTACCATAAGCGATCACCGCTCCTTGCTTTTTTGCATCCACTAAATTCACCGCTGTCACCGATTCGGAGAGCGCAATGAACTTATTCGAAAAATCCATTCCTCCAGCCAATTTCCCAACCACCGGCATAATCAAATCCTCGATGAAAGCCCCCGATAGCTTAACAAATGCAGCACCCATCACGAATGCCACAGCCATGTCCACCAGATTGCCTTTGAGCGCAAATTCTTTAAATTCTTTTAACATAACCAGTTTTTAAATTTCTATAACTGGCTTTCAATGACAGCATTTATCTGATTTTACCAAGAAATTTTTCGCCTATTCTATGAAAAATTAGCAATCCTGCCGGTGCTTCTTTGAGCATCGTAAAGATACCGATACTTGGCACTTGTCAGAAATTCCATCCGGTTTACCCCTTTGAAATGCCTGATGCCATTTACGTTCATGATGCCTTCGCGAGAATTGCCGACCGCTATGTGCTCACCAACCACGTTCTGAGTTGCGGTATGGACATCCTATGGCGGAAAATTGTCACCGCGCGCATTCGTCAATGGCAACCTCGCCGCCTACTCGATGTCGCCAGCGGCACCGGAGATCTTGCGCTGGAAATCCAAGGCCAATGCCCAAAATGCGAAGTGATCGCCTCTGACTTCTGTGCAGAAATGCTCGCCCACGCCGCCAGCCGTGGAATTGCTAAAACAGTCGTCGCCGATGCACTCAAACTGCCGTTCGCAGATGGCGAGTTCGATGTGGTTACCGTTGCCTTTGGCCTACGCAACATGGCCGACTACCCCGCCGCACTGCGCGAAATGCACCGTGTCCTCAAACCCGGCGGCCACCTTGTTATTCTCGATTTCTCGCTACCCTGCGGTCTCATGCGTGGCCCCTATCGCTGGTATCTCCACTATATTTTGCCCCACCTCGCAGGACTACTCACCGGCCAAAAGGACGCTTACGAATATCTCGGAGGCTCGATCGAACAATTCCCCGCCGGTAAAGCCATGACCGACTTGCTCGAATCCTGCGCTTACACCCAAACCACCGCCACCCCGATCACCCTCGGAGTAGTCACAATCTATCAAGGCAGTCGTTGACCGGAAATCGAACGCCTCTATTTCCACACCTCAGCCGATTTCTAGCAGCATCGCGGAACACGCTGCCAAGCAAGGCAGTAAAACCCCCTCATTTCCCAACACCTCAGAACTGACGCTGCCAGACCAGACGGAATCGAGCTTATCAGTAAATTTCCAAGAATCTTGCGGACCACGTCGCATCAAGTCCCGAGCATCGGGCGGAATAATCACGCGAATCCCAGTGAAGCTCTCGCTGACGTGAAAATTTGCGACAACCAAGAAAGCTTGCCCACAGTTCTGATCGTATCGAAGAAAAGCGTAGAGCCAATGACCCGATATCGTTTCGTCCCCGACTCGCCCAAATGCGGGATTCGATTGATTCGCATAGTTGAGTCCGTAAAACTCACCCGCCATGAAGGCATGCACCTGCGTCGCCCGGATGAGTTTACCATACCACTCGCGCAAACTTTTTTGCCGAGCACTGAGACCTCCGCCATCAAATTTACCATGGTTGACCCACTTCGTAAACTCAGGCATCGACCCATAATCAAAAATTGAGGTCCGTGCATCGTCGCCGCCAAATCCTTCACACCCGTCTGCGGGTTCGCCCACTTCCTGACCATTGTAAAGCATCACCGCACCACGGCCCAACGCAAACAGCACCGCTGTTACCGGCTTCCCAACCTCCATTCCGCCGCCGCCCCACCGTTTGGGACTTGCAATCCGAACCTCGTCGTGATTCTCCGCATAACGCAACGATTGATGAAAACGCGCACCCGTAAAAATCAATGAGTCGAGATCGTTTGCCCACTTGCCAGACTCATAAATGCCTTTGAGTAAATCATAACTCGGTGCGTCGTAAACGGAATTGAAACCGGCAGCTAGCAACTCATCGAGAACATGACCGTGGCTGAGCTTCGCGGGGTCATTGTCATAAGCTTCCGCTGAGAAAAAAACCTCTGGCTGACGAGTCCGAGCCCGTTTCACCACCCACCGCCAGAAAGCCATCGGAATCATGTGAGCCATATCCACTCGAAATCCATCAACGCCCATCTGTTGCCAATAAGCGAGAATTTCATCCATGGTTCGCCAAGTCTTAGGCACCGCTTCAAGCGCCGCATCCACACCCGGCAGATCAGAACTCTCACGACCTTGGGTGAAATCATGACCGTAATTTAGCTTCACCGTCTCGTACCAATCCTCCATCGAGGGAGCCCACGAAATCACGTTATTGCCAGTAACCCGCCCAAAGCTCGTTTCACCGGCGAACCTCCCGTCACAACCCGGCAGACCTGCTGTCGGTAATTTCAGCGGCGGACCACCACCCACATCGTTCTCCCCGAGGTAATAAAAATGATTGTCACGATCAAAAAAAACCTCGCGCTTATCATCCTTGCCCAATGAAGAATCCGGCTTCACCTCAGAAACATACGAACGAGCAACATGATTCGGCACAAAATCGAGAATCACCTTCAACTCAAGCAAATGACATCGCTCAACCAAAGCTTTGAACTCAATGATTCGATTCTCAGGCTGCACCGCGTAGTCTGGGCATACGTCAAAATAGTCTTTAATCGCATAAGGACTGCCAGCGATGCCTTTCAGTAAATCGGTGTCATCGGCCGGACGATTTGGATAGGCCGTCCCACTCGCTTGTTCAAGCACTCCCGTTAACCAAACATGGGTGAAACCCATGTTTTTTAGCGACAACAACGCAAACTCAGAAATATCATTAAATTTTCCACAGCCATTTTCTGCGAGCGTCCCGTGGATCTTGCGAGTCTCGGTAGTGTTCCCGAATATCCGCACGAACATCTGATAAATTACCGGACGACGTGCAGTGACAGAGCAAGCAAGGTCAAAATCTCCCTTCATCACCATAACAAAATCGTGCATTTACCAAGCCGCACACAACGACTTATTTTGTACGTGCCGGACGATTCCCCGGTGGGCTTGCACGGACTTCTTTCTTGATCAAAACAACTGTGACAGTGCCCTTACCCGAAAAACACTTATCATTCTTGTAAGTTGCGTCGGAAGCCGTGGAGCCATAAGTGCCAGCAACTTGAGGAATGCCAGCAATGATCAATCCAGAAATCGTTCCATTTCCGGTGTAATTCAATTTAACCATAGCACCTTCCGCAATTTCTAGGGGACCACTACCCATGGCAGTCACCGTGTTGCATTGCAAGATGCCCGTTTGAACCCTATTGCCACCCGAGAAACTGTTTGAACCGGAAAGAACCAACTCATCACGTCCGTTTTTCGTCAAACCACCGACACCACTGATATTGCCCAAAAATGACAACATATTATCACTTTGGATTGTGCTATTCGATTTCAGATTCACAAGATTATTAAAACTATTCCCATATCCGTTTGATGCCTGAATTGTTCCTCCATTCAAAATCAGAGGATTCTTCGAGTTAATTCGATTGAGCATCAACGTTCCACCTTTGTTAATCATTATCGAACCTGTTCCCAAAGCTCCATCAGCCTGTAGAGGCAAAGAAACAATACCCGCATTAATCATCGTCCCACCGCTGTAGGTGTTCGCAACATTCTGAATCTCCAAAACCCCCGTATTATTTTGAATGATTCCCCCTACCCCAGCAATCAAACCTTTAAGACTCATCGGCCCGGAGCTACCATTAAAAGCGGTCATCGCGGCCAAATTCAAAGGACTACTGAGAGTCACCGCACTGCCACTATTTTGGTTAACCTGAGGCAATAATGGACCATTCGAAGTCAGAGTGATGGCATTGCTGCCCGCAATCGTAACCCCGGCCGCAAAATTCAGTTGATTCATCAGAAAATCCCCTTTCGAATCTTGAGTTACGATGTAGGTCCCTGGCTTGTTCAGATTCATCTGGTAAAACGGCTGCCCGCCAAGTACAGGCGGTTTCGGCCATCCCGCAGGATCAACCCAATTCGAAGCACCGCCCCAAGTCCCTGCCGCAGCATTCGCCCAAAAGAAATCAATCGGAAACCCACTTAAAACGGCGATCGATACCGTGCTTGGTTTGGAGCTAGCCTTACCATTGTTGACCACAAAACTGAAACTATCGGTCTTATTATAATTGGCCTCTGGCGTATAAACTAAGTTAGGCGGCGTGCCGGTGAGACCCCCATGAGTTGGCGGTGTGGTAATCGAATAAGTTAATTCTCCAGAAGTCCCACCACTGGCCGAAAGCGAAATGGTCTTTTTAGTATTTTGAGGCATACTTAAATTCTGCGCGTAGCCGAACAGCTCCCGATTCTCAACGCCTTTACCATCATATAACCATTCATTACCGATTATTGCCCCGTTCGCTCCCGCAAACGAAGGTCCAGTCCATTTTAATTTAATTGCCGCATCCTCGGTGTTTTTATAATATTCAACTTGAATATCGTATTTACGACCCGCAACAAGCGCAATTGAAGCGCTCTCACTCCAGCGCTTCGAATGATTGACAAAATTATCAATCACCAAATTGCCATTTATATAAAGCCGTATTCCGTCGTTATGAAGGGTTGAAAATTGATATTTTCCAGTCTCAGGTACGAGTAAGAATCCATTCCAACGCACGCTAAAGCTTTCCGCCGCAAGCTTTGAATCAGGCGTAACCTTGCCCCAATCAAAATTGATTTCTCGATCAACCCGAGTTAATTTGAGGTTCGTGAAATCGGCATTATCATAATAGTCAGCTTTCAACCCTGTGCCACCTGCACCGATAATTATACTTACAGTTCCTGGCAACGAATTACTCTTCCCATCATGGGTTTTAAAGGTGAAAGAATCGACTCCTTGGTAGTTTTTCTCGGGTGTGTACGTCAGATTAGGGACTGTACCACTGAGTTTCCCATGAAGCGGGGCAGTCACCATCTTGTAAGTCAACTTGTCACCCGCTTGATCGAAACCGGTAAGAGTAATCGCTTTCGCTGCCCGCGCCGTCACCACTTGTGAATAAGCGACTGGCAACCCAGGACGGAGAATCGGTGCGGAGGTGGCGGCTTCAATCGTTGCAATGGTCGCGAGTAATATTGGATTTGGAGATTTTTCATCAATTGAACCTCTCAACGTCGGTAAGGTCCAACGAGCCGCATCACCGTAAGACGCCAAAGCTTTTAGTGCCGGATTTCGAAAATTATCATTACCCCAACCAAATCCTTCTTTGGGTGGAATTTGCATCTGCAAGGCCAGAGGAATTCCTTCCGCAATTTTAAATTTCGCCAAGGTAGAGATCCCGGCAGCACGCGGATACATGCTCCACATGGTATCAGCTTGACTTGAACTTTCCGTAACTTCGATCAGATCGAGAATCAAGGACTCGACGTCGGTCTGGGTTAATTGGTTTTGAACAAAACTGCCCATCGAAGTTCTTGGCTTCGAATCTGGCTGCTTCAACCCGGCTTGAACCGCTGGATAAAGTAAACTCTTAGGCACTTTTATGATAGCGTCAGTCACGCTGCCCTCGAAAAGTGTTTCCGCCAAAAATCCGTTTGCAATTTGAAGAGGATCACTCCAATCAATTACCTCAGGATTTGTTGCATTTTCAGCCATTGCCTTAAGCATTGGAACAACTTGAGGATTTGCGCTGGCTCCTAAATTTTTAAGTGCTCTGGCCGCTTTAGCGCGAACCCAGAGATCGGGATCAGACAAGCGACGAGTCAATGCGGGCAAAGCACTCTCCGTTTTAACAAGTCCCAAGACCTCGCAAGCTCCTTGACGTTGATTCACGTTATTCCCTTCCGCCAAAGTAATAAGCATATTTAAATCACTAGGCGCCAAACTACGAGTGGCGAGTTCCATCGCCAAATAATGTCTGGCGACTGGATCATAATCGCTAAGCGCTGTAATAAGTTGTGCGATGCTATAAGTGATGCATGTTTGTTTTAAGTTGCCAGCCACAATGGAGCTCGCGATTTTAGCAGCATCTAAAGTGTGAGCAGGGATTGCATCCTTACCGGTTAAATAAAGTTTTTGCAGCGGTAAAGCGTATGAAAGAATATAGGATGCTGTGGGATTCACTGAATTATATCCACTCGCGCCGAGATAAGATCCATCGGCCGTCTTACCGGCACCATATTGCTCTGAACCGTCATAAATGAATGAACCATCGCTACGACGCTCAAGATCAAGATGCCAGCGTACCTGCCGCAAGTGAGCTGCTGCCGCTGCTTTACCACCCATGTTAGCTCCCAACCCAGCCCACAAATAACTGAACCCCTGACCGGTATGACCATACTCCCGGCCGTTATAACTTGCGACACTCATTCGCGAAAAATACTCAGCTTCAGCCACCCGCTTTTCCTGTAAACCAAACAATACGGCACACATGGGGTCTTTGCCATTCGAAGCATGACCATTAGGGTAAGGTTCGTGCTCACCGTAAGGAATCGGCCCTTTATTCATGTAATAACTGAAAAAATTTGAAGCCCGGGCGATTGCTGGATCAATCTCTGAATCCAACTCAACATGACCTGCGAGCAGTGCCTTTTTGCCCATAACAATCGCAATATTACCGGGAATTCCAGCCGAATTAACCGGACCATAAGGTGGGATTGTACCATGCAAACTACCATCCGCTTTCAAAAATGACCCCCCGTGACCGAAAGTACCATATCGACTCTGCGCTTTCGCCAATTCAACGGTTATCTTGTTGACAATAGGTAGTATACTTGTGTCATGAGTAATCAAATAATACTCGCTAAGAAAAATCCCAACATATCCCCAACTCCATATATACATTCCCTCTTGTTTAATATCTGAAACTGCAAACGAGTGGGCAAAAGTTTCCAAGCGTGCTTTGACAGCGGCGTAATCTGGATGTGACGGTTCAATCGCGCCAAGTAAGGCTAATGCAGTGATCGCACCTCCATAATTAGCCTCTAATGACTTGGGACTGGCCAAAACTTGTTTGACCAAATAATTGCAAGCATTCGCTAAAATCAGAGTTGATTTTGGGCAATTAAACGGAGCGGTGTCAGTATAAGCACCCATCACCGGCAACTTCAGTTCTACTTCGGAAACAGCACCCGCACGCCAACGTTTGATTTTCAAAATCCCACGATTCGCAGGTTTTTCCGCCTCGCCAATCGCGTTGCCGAAGTTTTTGCGGGCATCACTATTAAAAAGAGTCACGGGGGGTCCGCTCCCCCAGCCCACCCCAAGAATAACGTCATCTACCGCCAACACTCCACTCGCCGGGGTATTCGCACCCACCACCGTGATCAAAATTTGCCGACTGAGCGCCGAAATGGTTCCCTGTTCACCACTACCTTCTTTAGCGTAAATCCATCCGCGTAAGCCCGTTGGGCCCAAGTTGTAGGTTTGGCTCCTGTCAATCGCTGCAATACTGCCGGTCGCGGTAAGATCCGGTGCCGCAGCCTTAACCGATGAAGAAAAATTTAAAATGACGCTCAGGCAGCTCGCCATGGCAAAGTAACTGAGATGAGATCTAATTTTCATGAAAATAATGTACACTGCAAGTTTTATGGATTTCCTCAGTGTCCGAATTTGGGCTTTTGAACTTAAAAACGTGAGGAAATTAAATTGGTCACCACACTAGATCTCACTAAATGGACTCGTCAAGCCAACATCTAGCGCCCCATGGCTGGATTCCAGGGCGGTTGTCTGGTGAATTGATTTGTGGCGAGGGATTTTTGTGACGGCGTAGGGTTCGGCACTGTGATGGTGTAAGCTGGCTTTAAGGTTCTCGAAGGCTTTGATGTCATTTATCATTGGCGCAATACGCCAGATCCCAGCCCAACATCGCGAAATGATTGCCAATATCCATCAAGCTACCGACCATGGCATCTGACGGATTTACGCCACTCTTGAAGTTCCTCGGAGCAGTTACTACCATGCTGCCCGTTCACGCCAGGTTAACGCTTAAATAACTGATATTTAACGATTTGGATCAAAAATAATCACTCTAATCGCTTGACAATGCGAGCGGGCCAGCAAGCTCGGTATCTCAAAAAGCCTTACCCGTCGGCCGCTGGTGGCCGAGCCTGCCCGACCTTGATCTAATCGCAAGCCAAACCCGATGGATCATCTGCAAGTCTCACAAATTCACCGCTGCCGGTTTTCTCCAATCTCTACTCAGCTCCGTGGTAACCGGGTTGGCGTCGTTCAACCAAATCGCAGGCGACCTCAAGGACCGAAATCACCTCGGCATGGCACGCCAATCCCTTCACCAACACTTCGACACCTGCTCCGCCGCCTTCCCCATGACTGTTTTTTGTGATCTCATACAATAACGCCATAGTCCCATCGCCACTGTCATTGGGAGCACCGCAATCCAACGGATGGATCGGTGTGGAAAACTAAGCTGAGGTTGTGGCCCAGACTTGCTTCAGACGGACAATAGAATCGCGCCAGGGAGCCTGTTTGTAGATCCAGACAC
>JAYWAR010000181.1:0-1908 GCA_043782285.1 Akkermansiaceae bacterium
CTTTTAGCTTCGCTCAGACCGCTAATTTCAAAATCACCAGTGATCCCGCCGCAGACCCATCCCAAACCATCGTCCGTGCTCGCTACATCCCAGCTACCGGGCATGACGCAGGTGGCCCACAGTTCAGCACCGCTATCAATACCCTGATCACTGCCAACCAATGCCTCGCCTGCCACCAAGTGGATCACGGCTCAGTCGGCCCTGCCTACCTCAACGTCGCCCTAAAATACCGCGATCAGCCCGATGCCCTCGCGCAGTTGAAAGCCAAAGTCAAAGCCGGTGGTGCTGGTATTTGGGGACAAGTCCCGATGCCACCACAAGTTGCGCTCAAGGATGCCGATGCAGACACCTTACTCCGCGCCATTCTCGGCTTAGCCGATGGCATCAGCGAAAGTAAAGGCTCGCTCGATGGAACTCTCAAGCTTGCTCCCAAACCCACCACCACCACTGCCGGCGGGGCCTGGGAGTTCAGCGCCGAAGCTCCCGGCTTCACTGCTGCCAAGTTTCGCCTCCCCGCAAAATAAAATCCCAAGGAAGCACTCCCGAGAGCGTCGAATGCTCGTCCGGCAAGTCCCTTCAAATTCGTGCCAAGCGCAAGATTGGCCTCACCAACGGATTGGCTTTTCAGTTATTCGGCGTCAGCTACAAACTGTTTCCCAGACAACGACATGATCGGTGTGGAAAACGATACTTAAAATTTTCGCTGTGGCGCTTTACCCGGTGACCCAGATTCATTTCGATCAGGCTGTGCGACTCGGGGGTGTCGAAGTTTAGACTCGGTGGCTGAGCTGAAATATCCCACTCCACCGCCATTGCATGCGGATTTAAGATTTTGTTAGACTGAGAAGATATTAAATTTAGAACTCAACACGTTTACAATGAGTTTCAGAGGAGATTTTTTGGCGTTGTCTTCCAACTCGGGGTGTTGCGCTGCCTAGCCGTTTGGTCACTGGCCAAGAATTTCTCAAGTTCGATACTGACTAGGGAATCTCCAACATTGAGCCTGGCGCTTTTTTCAAAGCACTCAAAAGCCTGCAGCGTCTCGCCCACATTGACTTCCTCAACGAGTTGCTGCCTGCCTCATGAAGTGCTGAGAAATCATGCTCATCGGGGATAAGGCCAGCATCGACTACCGCCCCTGGTTCAAACTCAAACACACCTGCTCCATCGACCTCGTTGACCGCAGCGATCCAAGAAACGACCACATTATTTCAGACCATCTTGTGGTCACCTCCCTCTGGCGTGACTCTGCGGCGCATAGTTTGCATCAATCCTCAGGACGGCGTGATCTACATCTATCTCACCAGCGACAACACCCTGGCCAACTATCAGATCGTCTTGCTCTACAAACACCGCTGGGACATCAAGAAAATTCCCAGCCGTTCAAAAGTAAAATGGTCGAGCGGAAATTTTGGGCTAACTTCCCGGAATTCAAGCAGAGTCACGCCATCTTCGAGTGCCTTGCCCGCAAGCTGTTCCTGCTTTTTCGAACAATACCTCAGCCACTGCAAAGGCTTGCGCTACGAATTGGAGGAGAAAAAACAGTAAGGTTGATCCAAAGTAGCGGGCTTCATCCGCGCCGCCGGAAACTTCATCAACACCGCACTTCAAAGAGCTACCCAGCGCACCGTGCGATTCATCCGGTGGGTGCTTATCTGAATTTACAAACAGACTCTCAAGGCGATTCTCTCAACAACTTAAATAACTTCCCAGACAAAAAATTGCTTCAGCCTCGCCTCAGCTTCAATAACTTCCCTGACAAAGAGTTACCCCAGACAAAGAGTTGCCCCAACCTCGCCTCAATAACCTCAGATCGGTGTGGAAAACTAAGCTGAGGTTGTGGCCCAGACTTGCTTCAGACGGACAATAGAATCGCGCCAGGGAGCCTGTTTGTAGATCCAGACACGC
>JAYWAR010000182.1:0-5364 GCA_043782285.1 Akkermansiaceae bacterium
CCCATCGGTATCCTGCAAGATGGGCGATGTCCCGGCAAGATACTCGGCATAGTCATCCAAGCCGTCTCCATCGGTATCGTTATATTTTGCAAGTGGCGCAAAGCTCTGGTTGTCGAAATAGCCATCGCCGGTAGAAGTCGCTGCCGGAGTGCTGGGGAAAACACCTCGTTCCATGCGGATTTTTCCGGGTGATCCTCCGTTGGCTGTAATGGACCCACTTCCATTGACTCGACTCAGAAGAAACATGGAACCGCCCGCGCCACCGCCGCTCGTATAAAAATAGCGAGCATAACCAAAATCTGAATAAGAATAACCTCCTTGGCCACCGTTACCACTAGTAGCCACAGCACCTGCTACGGTGAGGCTCCGACTGACAATCAAACAAAAACCTCCACCTGCTCCTCCTTCGAAGCCAGTTTGAAATAACGTGAATCCCTGAGATCCATAAGATGGATAATATGCATTGCATCCGCCGCCGCCTCCACCACCGCCAAAAGTTTGCAGTGGCCCCAGCGATTGGCTTCCTTCAGCACCGGCTGGGACTCCACCAGCGCCACCCATTCCGTTAGGCGACGAACTGTTTGCAAGGGGCCAGAGGTTAGCAACAGCTCCTTCTCCAGGTCTTCCTGCTATACCGGCAGTAGTATTAGTAATGGAAGTTTCAGCTCCTCCTCGAAAGCCCTTTCCAGACGCATCAATTCTACCCCCTGCTGAAATCACGACATCGTTTGCAATGATCGCGATGATTCCGCCGTTCGTGCCGTTCCAAGTTCTCGCTGCGATGGAACCGTTGACTTGCAGACTGTCGTATTGAGGAACGTTGAGGCACTGGATCTTTCCTCCTGTCGCCGGATTGTAGGTGTTTTTCAAAGGCGATTTCAAACCCACTTTCCCATCCTGAATCGACGCGACTTGGACTAACTCAAACGTTCCAGCAGGTGCGCCGTTAGCCGGATTGCCGTCCTGGGTAACGTACAGCAAGAACACGTCACCGATTCTGGTGGTGATTGGAATTACTCCTGTCAGCTCCGGGCTGCCTGCATTCTGCATGGAGGAAATGGCAATCGCCGTGTCATTCAAGTAAGTGGTTTGGCCTGCATTCACGATGAGATTACCATCCACGCTGCTGCCGACCCGGAAGTTTTCCACGTTGGCGTTGAGTCCATACTGGTTCTCCCATGCGTCCGGGATACGGTCCAAATCAAAATCGTAGATGGAGGGAATCTGAGACCCTGAGGAGTCCGTCATCACCGCTTGAATTTCTGAAATCGACAGCGCCCTGTCATAAACTCGGATCTCGTCGAGGGCACCTTGGAACAGACCCGCCGCCTGGTTGTCACTCCGCACACCAATGCCTAACGTTCTGTCACGATTACGGATATTTCGCCCTCCCATTGAAGCAGAGGCTTCCAAATTGCCATTAATGTAGAGCTGGATCTGGTTCTGTGAGTAATCAATCACCCCGGCCAAATGCGTCCACGAATTGAGTGGAACTGTGGTGGTGCTGTTGATGATCGAGAAGACGCCAGTCGCACCGTCATCAGTGTTCACATACCATTGGATTTTCCCGTCAGCTCCGAGAAGCAGCAGGCAGTCCACTTCGCCACCGTAGCCAGGTATCGCCTTTGCAATGATTGGACGCACTTTGGCAAATGCACTCGGCTTGATCCACGCGGCGAAGGTTTGCTGGTTGTTCATTGCGAGGGTTGCTCCAACCACGGCGCTTGAACTTGATCCGTTGAACAATGCGGCATCGGCGGAAATGCCAGTCGGCCCGGGAGTCACTGTGATATTGCTCACCGTGGCCGTCAGGGCATTTCCTGAAACATCGTTCCCGGACCCTGCCGTGAACGGGTAGTGCGCACGGAGATTTGAAGTGATGTCTGCTTCAGCCTCAGTCGTGAGAAGACTCGCAACAGCGCAGAATAGGGCAACTACTTGGAAGTGTGATTTGAAGCAGGCGAATCGCTGGTGGTAAGAACCCGGCTGGGACAGCCGGGACACGTTCTCGGGGGACTCCGGGCGGATGGCGTGGATGGGGAGGCTCATGGGTGGAAGGTGTGTTGGGGATTTTGCTGGGACACGTAGGTTATCGGCCTTTGCCCTTTGATCCACCGGATGAGTTGGATTTCGCGGGGGTGGCTGCACCGGGTTTGGATTTGCCGCCACTGCCTCCCCCGCTGCTGCCCTTGCTAACGACTGCCGCCGTTGATACTGCGGTTTTTGTCGAGGGCTTGTAGCTTGCTAGACTCAGAGAATTGCTGGAATTGGTTGCCTTAGTTTTTTGGGCTGCGGAGTAAGCAGTGCTAGAGGATGTTTTGCCAGATGACGTTAGTGTTGTTTTCAAAGTGCCCAGAGTTTTACTTCCTATGCTTGATGATCCACTCCCCCCGGTAGATAAATTACTTATTTTTTGCCCAAAATAATCCCCAGTGCGGGTTAACGCTCCCCAATAGGCATTCGTTACAGCCCTGCTTGCAAGATTCGCAGTTCGATTGATTTGTGCTCCCGGAGTGTCATTTTCTAAAATTTCATCAATTGAATCCCCTGACATGTAATCGCTTGCTGCGCTCAACACATAGTTAGCTATAATTGTCGCCCCTCCCGCTCCTTTAAATCCATAATATGCAGATAGTCTTTCGGCCTCCTCAGCAACTCCACTTGATAGATATCCAATAGATCGCTCGCTTGCTAATGAATTTAGATTTGATTGGGACAATTCACCTTTTCTTATAGCGACTTGATTGTCCGTCATATTGCCAGCCCACTTTTCTAAACCGAGCGTAGTATATTCAAGAATATCATTAATTGGTTTTGCCTGTGAGTCATATGCAAGAGCGGCGATTACCGCCCCGAATTCACCTTTTGGGTCGGCGATCATAACTGGAGTATTTGAGGAATACCCATAAGCCTCCGGCTTCCACCCTGGCCCGATATTCTTCACCGGATCTACACTCAAGAACACTCCGGCATCTGCCAGATAATACCGGGCCCGCATGAAGTAGAGGCCGGGGAGGATGGGTTCTTCCATGACGCCTTGGGAGCCGACGAAGCGGTAGGGATTGGTGTCGGCGGTGGTTGCTCCGTTGACGGCGAAGGGGCAGCCGTAGTCGGAATAGGCATATTGGGCGATGGGGGCGCGGGTTTTATCGGTTAGGCGGACGATGTTACCGGAGGCGTCGGCATGGAAGCAGGTGATCTGGGTAGGATCGGTGGCGTCGATTTTGACGGCGAGATCTGGGCCGTGGATGTAGTAGGAGCTGATGCTGCCCGAGGCGTTAGTGTCTGCTAGAATGCGCTCCATGCCGCCGCTGAGGTTGAGGACGTAGCGGGTTTCGCTTGCGGCGTTGCCGGGGGTGCTGAGGGTGCGGGAGATTCTGCGGCCCATGGCGTCGTAGCGGTTGGCGATGGAGGAGGGCGAGCCGGTGGGAGGGGTGACGACGAGGCGGGTGGTGCGGTTATCCTCGTCGTAAGTGAGGGCGAGGCTGCCAATGGCGAGGTTGCTGGCTCTGGAGAGATTGAAGGAAGGGGTGTTGTCCGCGTTTTTAAATTCGTAGTTCCAGTTCTTGGTTCCGCTTGGATCGGCAGAATCGGTGCGGGTCTGGATGCGGCCTGCGGCGGTGTAGAGCGAGGTTTCGTCGTGGGCGACGGGCGAGATGTAGGTGGGCAGGCCTTTCTCCTTGGCGGAGGTTTGATTGCCATTGGAATCGTAACCGTAGGTGAGTGCGATCTGGGCCGCAGTGTTCGTAGGATCGGTGTAGCTGAGGGTCTTCTGGCGACCGGAATCGTCATAACTGGCGGCGCGGGTGATGCCGTTCGGGTAGGTCTGGCCGGTGAGGCGACCTTGCTGATCCCAAGTGTAGGTAAGCGTGTGGGAACCCCAGTTCGCTGGGGTGGTTTGGCGGACGAGACGGTTGCGGTTATCGAACTCCTGAGACAAGACGTTGCCGCCGGGATAGGTCAGGCTGGTGACGCGGCTGAGGGCATCGTAGCCGTACTCGACCTTTTTCGAGTAAACATCATTGGAGTAAATCGGGCGGTCCAAGGAGTCATAGTCGAAGGTGGTGAATGTCGGTGGCAGGCTGCCGCCATCGAAGCGATAGGCGACATTCACGTTCCCGTTGTGATCATACGAAAGGACGTTTTGTCGCCCGGTGGAGAAGTTGACTAACAACAGGCGTCCGGCGGCATCGTAGGTGAGGGTGCGGGTGATCCCGGTGGGTTCGCGCTGGGTCTTGAGACGGCCAAGTTCGTCGTAGGTGTAGGTCCACACGAGGTCATCTTGATTTTTCTCGGTGAGCCGGGCGTTCCGGAAATCGTAGGTCATGATATAGTTGCCACTGAGTGCGTCCTGGATGTTGGTGATATTGCCGACGCCGTCGTAGGTGTAGGTCCATAGATTGCCTTCTGGATCGGTCCATTTTTTCAAACGTCCGCGACCATCGTATTCGTGGCGGGTGACGGAGCCGCTCGGATTGGTGATGGTGAGGACGCGGCCCGCTTCATCGAAGGTGGTGCTGCGGGTATTGCCGAGCGGATCGACTTCCACGGCTATGCGATTGAGTGCGTCGTATTGCTTCTTGTAGAGTTTCCCGGTCTTATCGCGAGTGACGGCTTCGTTGCCGTTGGCGTCGTAGGTGTGCTCGACGTAGTCCCCAGCGGGGTCGGTTTCGCGGAGCGGTCGGCCGGCTTCGTCATAGGAACGCTGGCTGGTGAGAGGTTGGAGAATCGGAGTTCCAATGGTTTGGGAAATTGGGACGTTCGGTGAATAGGTATAGGTCGGGAGGGAGCGCCCGTTAAAAGCGAAGGTGGCGATGTTTCCAGCCCGATCCTTAGTCCAAGTGCGGAGGTTCGAGCCATCGTATTGGTTTTCGCTTTTCTGGAGTTTTGAGTCGGTCACGAAAAGCTGGCGTCCGATGGAGTCGAGGACGGTGCTGACGGTATGGCCCGCCGCATTGGTGGTTTTTACGACACGGCCATTGATGTCAAAATCGCTACTAACGGTCTCACCGATGGCATTCGTCACGGATTTCACCCAGCCAAGTTCGGTGGTCTGATAGGTGGTAGTTTTATTGTAGGGATCGGTGGAGGAGGTGCGATAGCCTGTGACGGAATCATAGGTAGTGGATGAAAGGTTTTGGTTGGCATCTTTGGCAGTTTCTACCAAACCGCGAAGATTGTAGGTGTAGGTCGCCAGAGTGCCGATGGCGTCTGCATGTTGAAGGAGGTTTCCGTGAGTGTCATAAGAGTATAGGTTTGGCCAGTCAGCGGTTTCCAAGGCAGTGCGAGGCCGGGTATCGCTTAGCGGACGATTGAGCAATGAGTTTACGGGCGTGGCATTACCATCGGTTAGTTTGCCATTTG
>JAYWAR010000183.1:0-5360 GCA_043782285.1 Akkermansiaceae bacterium
AGGAAAAGTTCCGCGGCTTCCGCGTTGCGCAGGATCGCGCCAAGCGGCTGGTTTAGCTCGTGAGCGAGAGTCGAGGTGAGCTGGCCGAGCATCGTCACGCGGCTGGCGTGTGCGAGTTGCTGGCGGAGTTCAAGAGTCTCCAGCTCCGCTCGGCGGTGCCCGCTGATGTCCCGGCATACCCCGTGCATCCGGGTGGGTTTGCCGTCGGCATCATATTCGGCTTGGCCCGTTGCACGGATCCAGCGCTCGGAGCCGTCAGGCAGCACCACCCGGTATTGCGTGTCGTAAAGGGTGATTTCCGCCAGCGCGCGTTGCACTGCGTCGTGTTTCGGCCCGCGGTCCTGCGGATGCACGCGCGCGAGCAAAGCTTCATAAGTAAGCGGCTCTTTCGGCGTGAAACCGAATACCACGCGGCATTTTTCCGTCGCCCAAACTTCACCGGAATCCATGTCCCTGACCCACAGACCAAGACCCGCCGAATGAACCGCGAGGTCCATTTTCTTCACGTTTTCGCTTAATTCGCGTGCCAAATGCGCCGCCCGCAGCACGTCGCGGCTCAACTCATGGCCCATGACCAGCAACATGCCGAGAAAGGGAATGCTGGTGAGTAAGGGCATTCGCAGCACACCCAACGACACCAGTGCGGCATTGATCACGGCAAAAACAATGAAAAATGCCAGCGCGCCGCCGACAATTCCTGCTCGCCTTTTTAATTCCGGCGAGCCTGTGCTCCACAACCTCAGGGAGGCGTCCACCACGTAGATAACCTGTACGAGAGAAGCGAGCCACCCCAATCGCATCCAGGGATTGGGCACCCACTCGCCGAGGATCGATACTTGCTCTCCCAGAAAGATAACCTTGGTCAGGCTGTGAATGGCCGCGATGTGCAGGTTCTGACCTGTAGTGAAGTTCGCCAGCACCGCTAACAGCCGCAAACCGAGCGCCAGAGTGAATAGCCACTTTTTCCCGGTGCCAAAGTAAAAGTGAACAAATCCCAGACTGCCCGCGACGCCAATGGCGTAAACCAGATGCGTCCAGCGGATCACTCCTCCGAATACTTTCGGCGAATCGGTGAACATCGTGATCATTTCCGTAATCGCGAGTCCAAGTACGCTGAACACCACGACGGAGAAGCACAGGTTCGCCCATGAACGGCGGTTCCGGCCCCAGACGAGCAGGTAAATTAGCGCCAGCATCAAGCTCGCGCCCGAGCCCGCTGACCAAATGACGATTATCCAACTCATAAAAACTCACTGATACACCGCCACGATCCACGTCATTCGGTCACGATAGTGAACAAAAAAGGCTAGGCCGCGTCAATGCATTGATCCCCAATCGGATTTACAACCACACTCCGTGCTGGAGGGTCCCCTGAACTCTCTTTTCAACGTTAGAGAGCGTTCGGCGCAGCCGAAGCTTCCTGTGGAACATTTTCCTGCACTTTGATTTTTCGTCGTCGGTAGGCCATGCGAGAAAATCCACGAGTATGGGGCCTACCGGCATCGTAGTGCCAGCTGCCTTTTTCGTCTTTAGCATGTGAAATTCGACCTACGCCTTGGTCTCAAGGAAGATCCGGCAGCGCTTACATCCGTCGGGGACTGGCTCATCATTGATGGAGTTCCTTATGGAACATAGATTTTCTACCGTCAAATAGTTGTCACTGAAAATGGTATCCATTGCCGTGCGGCTACTACGGCGATTCAAAGCGGGATTGCCGATGCTCGCCTCGACAGATTGAAAACTACCGCCAGCGTATTTCAGGTCCGCTACTCGATCGCATCGACATCCATTGCGAAGTGCCGTTGGTGGATTTCCGTGAGCTATCATCCACCACGATCACCGGAGAATCTTCGGAAGCAATCCGCCAGCGGATCATCGCTGCACGAGGCATTCAGTTGGAGCGGTTCAAAAAATCTTCTAATTCGACGAATTCTTCCATGGGTTCGCGCCAAATCCGGCAGCATTGCCAGCTCAATTCAGAAAGTAATGGCTACCTTGAGCATGCGATGGAGGAAATGAATTTCTCCGCCTGTACCCATGACCGAAACCTGAAAGTGGCGCGGACTCCTGCAGATTTTTCTGGAGCGCCTGAGATCCGTCCTAACGATATTTTAGAGGCCAATCAATACCACTCGCTCGATCGCAAGCTTTTTTCTTAACCCGCAAACACCCTCAGAAGCACGCTTTGAATCATCATCTCCAATGCCCCGCAGACGAGTCGCTTTAACTGGCGTCGAATTCGTAACGCAGTGCCGACAGACCAAATAGCGTGGCGGTTTCGACACGGAGAACGATCGAGCCCAGGGAAACCGGAGTAAAACCTGCGGCTAGCGCAGCGATGGTTTCCTCGGTAGAGAAATCTCCCTCTGGCCCAACTAACAAGGTGACCGCGGCAGTTGCTGGCTTTTCCCGTAAAACGCTGCGCAATAACCGGGCACCGTCCGCAAGCGAGGCGATCAATTTCAGGCCCGGCACGGCGGCCTGAGTGGCAAGCCAGTGATCGAATACAAGTGGCTCACTGATGGTGGGCAGAGTGTCTTGGCCGCATTGTTTACAGGCTTCGAGCGCATTACGCCGCCATTTTTCCGCCTTGCCCTCGCCAGGCTGCACGACGGTATAGCGAGTGACCAACGGCTGGATCGCGACGATGCCGAGCTCGACGGATTTTTGGACGATGAGGTCCATATTTTTCCCTTTTGGGATCGCCTGCGCCAAGGTGATGGCGGGCAGAGTGGCGTAAGATGCCAGGGTTTCGCCCAATTTCAACAGCACCCGGTCACGAGCCAACGAGAGAACCTCCGCCGAAGCACGGCGACCACGGCCATCAAAAACGATGACCGAATCGCCGGGCCTGATTCGGAGCACCTGCGAGAGATGGCGCGCTTCATCGCCGGTTAAAGCCGGATCAAGCTGCCATGAATCAGGTGGTAAATAGAAGCGGGCCATGGACACTCACAAATCGAAAAACCGCTTGGCTTTCTTGAAGAAGCCTTCCTGCATCGGCGAGTTGTGCTCACCGATGGATTCGGAGAAAGCACGCAATTTATCCTGCTGCTCGTTGCTGAGCTTAGTGGGGACTTCGACTTGGACCGTGACGTGAAGATCGCCACGGCGGCCGTTCGAGAGTGAGGGCATGCCTTTTTCGCGCAACCGGAAAACAGTGCCGCCTTGGCTACCGACCGGGATTTTGATCGAGGATTGACCGTCGAGTGACGGCACCTTGAGTTCGCCACCGAGCGCCGCAACCGAAAAAGGCAGCGGCACCGAGCAGAAAAGATCCGAGTCGTCGCGCTCGAAAATGTCGTGGGCACGGACGTGGAGGAAAACATAGAGGTCACCTGGACCGCCGCCTCGAACTCCCGAATCCCCATTCCCCGTAGAACGCAGCCGGGTACCAGTATCAACGCCTGCGGGAATTCGGAGTTTGATCCGACTTTCGCGCTGAACTCGGCCGTCGCCCTTGCAACTGGAGCAAGGATCGGAAATCGTTTCTCCGGCACCGCGGCATTCCGGGCAAGTGGTTTGCTGGATAAAAATCCCTGCTTGGCGGGCGACTACCCCACGGCCACCACAAGTTGAGCAGGCTTTAATTCCGCCGCTGCCCTTGGTGCCCTTTGCTCCGCAAGGTTCGCATGGAACATCACGCTCGATTTCAAGTTCCTTTTCGACGCCGCCAGCGGCTTCCTCGAGCGAGATTTCCAGATCGTAGCGGAGATCGCCGCCCTTCTGCTTGCCCGAGCCGCGCCGCGAACCGCCACCACCAAAGAACTCCTCAAAGCCGCCACCGAATGCGCCACCAAAGACTTGAGAGAACATGTCCATCGGATCGTGAAAGCCACCCCCGCTCGGACGGCCGCCACCCCCGCCATTAAAAGCAGCATGGCCATAACGGTCGTAAGCAGCGCGCTTATCGGCATCGCTGAGCGCTTCGTAAGCTTCGCCGAGCTCTTTGAATTTATCTTCAGCGGTGTGGTCGCCCGGGTTTTTATCCGGATGAAATTTTACCGCCAGCTTACGGTAAGATTTTTTGATGATGTCACCGCTGGCCTCGCGAGTGACTTCTAGAATTTCGTAGTAGCAACGTTTCTCAGCCATGAATTTAAGCCTCGCCTCCTTCGCTTGGGGTTGGAGCTTTAGCCACGACCACGCTGGCTGGACGGATCATCCGGTCTCGCAAGCGGAAGCCGCGCCGAGTGACGCGCAAGATGCTGCCTTCCTCGCCCTCGACCGATTCCTCTTGAGCCACGGCATCATGAAGATTCGGGTCGAACTGCCCGCCAGTCGGGATTTCCTCGACCCCTTGAGCGCTGAGGAAATCATTAAGTTGGCGACGGACCATGTCCATGCCGATGTAGATCATCGATTTGGTGTCCTGCGCTGCAGCCAGCATGCCCATCTCGAAATTATCAATGACCGGAATCAGATCTTCAAACAGCCGCTGATTGGCGTAACGGATCGCGTCTTCGCGTTCACGAGCGGTGCGTTTGCGCAAATTTTCCATTTCAGCGGCGGTGCGTAAGGAAATCTCTTTCCATTTGGCGGCCTCAGCTTCGAGCTCTTCCCATGGATCAAGCTCGGGAACCGGTTCAGAAGCAGGTTCCACCACAGCAGCATCCACAAGTGGATCCACTTCGACCGGGCTCACCGGAATTTCATCTTCTTGATTCGGTTGTTTGTCGGCGTGCATGCCAATAGGTGTAGTCATGAATGCGCCAGCGTCAATCTTTGGGCGCAGGTTTTGGCAAGCCAAGTCCCAGAATCACCGATCTCGCGGAGAAGCCAAACTGCCTGCTAGGAAATCCGCTTGCAATCAGCAGTTTAGGCAAGTAATCACTCGCCCCCACCGCAGTGACTTGCGACCTCGAATTTTCGTTTTATGAAGTTAGCGCAGCTGCTCCGTGCGGATCACATCATCCTTGATATCAAGGCGGTGGAACACTGGCCGTCAATCATTGAACTGGTCGAGCATTTGGTCACCACGGGGCAATTACCCTCTTCCCAGCACGCTGAAATGCTTGACGCGTTCAAGGCTCGAGAAGAGTCGGTCAGCACTGGCATCGGTTCAGGTGTGGCGATCCCGCATGCGTTTTCCGATGACTTAGAAGAGGTCATCGCGGTTTTCGGCCGCTCGAAGCTGGGCATTGATTTCGAAGCCTTGGATCTAGCCCCGGTACACTTTATCGTTCTTTTCGTGGTTCCACGCAAAAACTACCACCTGCACCTGCGGACGCTGGCGGCAATCGCCAAAATTTTCACCAACGCCGAGGTCCTCCGCCAACTCGCCACTGCCCACGATCCAGAGGAGATTTTATCAATTTTCGATTCCAAGCCATCCCGGGTGGGTGCTTGATCTCGCCACT
>JAYWAR010000184.1:0-5358 GCA_043782285.1 Akkermansiaceae bacterium
GAAAATTTCGTCACTCTCGATTACACCACGCTGCTGGAGTTGAGAATCACCCGTTTCGAGCCGGACGATTCCCATCAAATGATCTTGGAAGGTAATTGGAAACTTCAACCAGTAAAGGGAGGCGAAACCCGCAGTCACTTCTACCACATCACCGTAGCAATCTCACCCGGTTCGCCTCCTGTAACACCCCGCGTGGACGCCATGAATCAATGCCTGGATCGCCTCGCCCGAGAAATCGCAAATTTCGCCATAAACCGGTAGCCGTGAACCTATCGCATTAGAATAAGGATATTATGATAACCGATGCAGCCAGCGTAGCCAACGATCTGAAGCCAACGCCAGTAATACCACCCGAGCGGATCGCCTTTGTGGGTGGATACGAACCTCGGCGCTGCGGAATCGCCACGTTCACCCATGATATTTGCGAAGCGATGGCCAAAGCGATTCCTACGGCGGAATGCATCGCGGGTGCAGTGAACGACAAGGCAGAGGGCTACAAATACCCACCGCGGGTGCGCTTTGAAATCTTGGAAAAGGATCTGGATTCCTACCGACGGGCGGCGGATTTCCTGAATTTCAACAAGACCGAGGTGCTGTGCTTGCAGCACGAGTTCGGCATCTACGGCGGACCGGCGGGCAGCCATATTCTGGCGCTGCTCAAGGAAGTGCGGATGCCGGTGGTGACCACTCTGCACACAGTGCTGCGGGAGCCGAATCCGGCACAGCGCAAGGTGATGGAGGAACTGATCCTGCGGAGCGACCGGCTGGTCGTGATGGCGCGCAAGGGAGCCGAAATTTTGCGGGACACCTACGGCGTGACTGACTCGAAGGTGGACATCATTCCGCATGGCATCCCGGACATTCCATTCGCCGATTCGGAACTTTCCAAGGCGCAGTTCGGGCTGGAGGGTCGCAGGGTGCTGCTGACCTTCGGGCTGCTGGGACCGGGAAAAGGTATCGAGCATGTCATTGAAGCCTTGCCGGAAATCGTGCGGCGGCATCCAAACGTGGTCTATCTGGTGCTGGGAGCAACTCATCCGCATCTGGTGGCGCGCGAGGGCGAAAGCTACCGCCTGGGGCTGGAGCGGTTGGCCGAGGAGCGCGGAGTGAAAGAGCATGTCATTTTTTACAACCGCTTCGTCTCGTTGGCTGAACTCACGGAGTTCATCGGCGCGACAGACATTTACCTGACGCCCTATCTGAACGAAGCGCAGATCACCTCCGGCACACTGGCGTATGTGTTTGGTGCCGGAAAAGCGGTCGTTTCCACGCCATATTGGCACGCGCTGGAACTGTTGGCCGAAGGGCGCGGGAAGCTGGTGCCATTCCGCGATCCGCAGAGCATCGCTGACGCCGTATGTGCTTTTATGGATGATCCGAGGCTGCTGGAGCAGACGCAGGCGAATGCCTATCAGCTCGGTCGGGAAATGATATGGCCTGCTGTAGCGGGGCAATATCTGGAATCCTTCCAGCGGGCGCGGGCGGATCGCAAGGCAGCCTCGCGCATGGCATTTGCCGACCGCACTCTTGCCAGCAGCCCCTACAGCCTTCCGCCGCTGCGGCTGGATCACATCGTGCGGATGAGCGACGGCACCGGAATTTTTCAGCACGCCATTTTCAACGTGCCGAATTTTCACGAGGGCTATTGCACCGACGATAACGCCCGTGCATTCATCCTTTGCAATTTGTTGGAAGAGCCGAGCTTGCTGGATCATTTGGCCACGGGCTACCTGGCCTTCCTTGCGGCGGCTTTGAACTATCATTCCGGACGCTTCTGCAACTTCATGAGCCATGGTCGCCAATGGTTGGAAGTGGCGGGTAGCGAGGACAGCCACGCCAGGGCACTATGGGCGCTAGGCGTCGGAGCCGGACGCTCCCAAAATGCGGGACACCGGTTGCTGTGCGTGCAACTTTTTGAACGTGGGCTGCCATCCGTGGAATCATTCACGTCGCCACGTGCATGGGCCTTTTCACTGTTGGGAATTCATGAATATTTGGGGAAATTTCCCGACAAGGCCGAAGTGCTTGCAGCTCGTGAAGTCCTGACCACCAAGCTGGTGAAATTGTGGCAAAACCATGCGACCGACGACTGGCCGTGGTTCGAGTGCAGTGCCACTTATGACAACGCCCGTTTGTGCCAAGCCTTGATGATGAGCGGCAGAAGAATTCCTAATCCAGAAGCCTTGGAAATCGGGCTCAATTCATTGCGCTGGCTGGCGTCCATCCAAAAGACACAAGCCGGTCATTTCCGGCCCATCGGCAGCAATGGCTTCTTCGTAAAAGAGGGTGCCCGCGCTGAATTCGACCAACAGCCGGTCGAGGCTCAGGCCATGGTATCCGCTTGTTTGGAAGCCTATCTAATCACCCACGATCCGTTCTGGGCGGGCGAGGCAAAGCGGGCGTTCGAGTGGTTCCTCGGCCGCAACGATCTCGGGTTGCCGCTTTATGACTCCACCACTGGCGGCTGTGGCGACGGTCTGCACGACGACCGGGTCAACGCCAACCAAGGAGCCGAATCCTCACTCGCCTTCCATCTGTCCCTTGCCGAAATGAATCACGCAGAGCACTTGATCTCCCCTTCGCACCATTTTTCCTTATGAAAATCATCAATCTCCGCCGTCATGAGATCACTCTGCTGCCCGAAAGCGGTCGGGTGATCATTCGGCCATTCGTCCCCTCCAATCCACTCCGCGTCACGGCGATACTGGGCCGCGCGCTGGCCCTAACGGAGGATGAGGTTGTCAAGGAATTGGAAGTTGTCCACCAGGAATTCGAGGCCAGGCATTACGACATCGAGGCTCTGTTGCTGGATCACTATCAAAAAGTGATTCCCCATATCTTCACCCAGCGCCCGCTTTCCCGCCCACGTCAACTGCTCATCGGGGCCTTGTTCTCCGGTGAATACTCGTTGGAATCGGCCGCGTTATTCAATCCATCCATCGTAGCGCACCCGGACCAGCGCGAGGTGCCGGCAGGTGGCCTGCGTTTCGTCATGAGCCTACGTGCCACCGGCGAAGGCCACATCTCATCCATCGAGTTTCGTTCCGGAGTCATCGCACCCGATGGACAAATCACTCTTGATACCGTTTCGCGCTACGTGACTATGCCGCAGATCGTGCCGAACCCGAGCTACCGGAAGAAGAGCTTCATCCTGAAATTTCACGAAATGGGCTTCGACAATGACTTCGCAAACGCAGTCATGGCCCCGCTCGAAAAGGAATTCACTCGCGAAGATCTGAATAAAAGCGTCGGCACCGTCCGCCATGAGAACCACCCCGGCTCGCACGAACTCAAGCGCACGCTAGACTGTATTCAATGGCTTGCCGACTCGAACTATGAATTGCGCTTCTCTTCCAAACTGGGCATGAGCGAGCGGATCATTTTCCCCGTTTCTCCCAACGAGAGCAACGGCATCGAAGACGCGCGCTTCGTCCGCTTCACCGAGGACGACGGCACCATCATGTATTATGCCACCTACACCGCTTACAATGGCCGCGCAATTCTTCCCCAGTTCATCGAGACACAGGACTTCCTCCACTTTCGAGTCCTAACACTCAATGGCGGCGCAGTTCAGAACAAGGGCATGGCCCTGTTCCCCCGGCGTATCGGCGGACGTTTTGCCATGCTCTCCCGGCAGGACGATGAGAATCTCTTTATCATGTTTTCGGACAACCTCCACTTCTGGAGTGATCCGCAAATTCTCATGCGCCCTGCGGAGATATGGGAATCGGTAAAAGTCGGAAATTGCGGATCACCCATCGAAACCAAAGACGGTTGGCTGGTAATCACCCACGGCGTCGGACCGATGCGCAAGTATTGCATCGGCGCGGTGCTATTGGACTTGGAAGATCCTACCAAGGTCATTGGCCGCCTGGCACATCCACTTATCTCACCGCAGGGTGTCGAACGTGAAGGCTATGTGCCCAACGTCATTTATAGCTGCGGCTCAATGGTCCACGGCAAAAATTTGATTTTGCCATACGCAATGAGCGACAAATTCACCGTGATCGCGAGTGTAAAACTAGAGGAACTTTTATCGGCTTTGAAGCATCGAGAAGATCATCCATAACCATCAACTTCAGGCTACCTCGCTCACTCGCAAAATCCGCAACGCTTGGCGCAACGTAGTAGGGTTTCACCCCATGGGCGTATTCCTAAAAATGGCTTAAGCTGCGCATGTGCCCAACTCTCATCGCCTCAGAAAATCATGAATACTGATCCACTACACGAAGCCCCGATCATCATCCATGGTGCCGGCATTGGCACGGTAAGCCCTGACATGGTTCGAAAACGCGCGGAGGAATTGGCGGTCATCAACGGCCGTGAAGCACACGATGCATCGAAGTCCGATTGGGACGAAGCCATGCGCGAGCTCACATGCGGGGATGAACTCGATCCCCAACAAACTTTGGTGGAGTCGCTTCCGGAGTCCGAGCGCTGGGATCCTGTGCCCGGATCCCCGAGCCATGAAGCGGTGACCGTTTTCGATGACAACGAGGATGAAGACGGACGAAGCGTGGGTGAAAGGCTTTGCGAGGAAGGAGTGGCAGAAGCCGAACACGACCAAATGCTGGCAGCCGCCACAAAATCGTCATCAGAAGAAAACTGATTACCGATTTATCTTCCTCCTTCCGACGGTGGAGGCAAATCAGGGTTCAAGTTAGCCGTATTCGTTGAAATCGAGCATCGCCTGCTGCTTGTCAAAATCCGACTCCCCCGTGAGCTCGCGCTTTGCCCGCTCATAATCCATTTGCTTGATCTGGTGTGAACTCCTACCCGCCAATGAAGCTAACTCTACCGTACGTGCATACACCATCTCACGTGTAACCGGACGAATGAGCAAAACAGTGCCCGAGTGCGAACTTTCCTGCATTGAATGGATTTTTTTCATCTGTGGTTTTTATTATTAAATAGCCGTAACGGCATTGGTGTATTGAGTTCTTTCTCCAACTATTTTTGAAACCTATTCAAAAATCTGCACGGCAACCATGGGGCAAAACCCTACTTTACTTCCTCTCCCAGTAACCTGCACGGTGGGGTTTTCACCCTATTGCTTCGTTGCTCGTATCCAAGCCACAATGATGCGCCACTTATGCATACCCTTGATTTAAGTATCCATGGACTCGACGTCGAATCCGTTGCTCACAACCTTTCCCCGGCCCGGCTCTACGAAGAGGCGATCCGCCATGACGACGGTTCCGCAATTTCGGATACTGGAGCGCTCATCGTTTCCTCTGGGACAAAGACAGGTCGTTCACCGAAGGACAAACGAATTGTCCGCCGCCCAGAAACAGAAAATGAAATCTGGTGGGGGCCGGTGAATATTGGCCTCGACGAAGACACTTACTTCATCAATCG
>JAYWAR010000185.1:0-1897 GCA_043782285.1 Akkermansiaceae bacterium
TGAAGGTCGCGACGCTGAAGGGCGATCGGCCAGCGAACACCCGACTTTACAAGGTGCTCTATTGGTTAGAGACGGCACGTCGGGCGGGTGGCACGGTTCCCGAGATTCTCAACTGGGCGCAGGTGAGTGCGCGGTATGCCGACAGTGCGAGCGCGCGAGCCGACCAAATTGCGATTTCCTGGAATTTGAAAAATCTTGAGGATTACGGTTGTTTCGACCTGCAAGGCATGGCGAAACTGAGGAAAGGTGGTTCACTCATGATTACGCGAGGGCCGCATGCCGGTGATTCGATTGCGCTCGACCATGTGCTGCCGAGGTCGATCGTCCCCGAGCTTGCCGCCAAATTCTACAATTTGGAAGCAATTCCGGCTCGTGAAAATCTGGCGAAATCGGCGAAAGTCACGGCGCGAGAAGTGACCCTTGCCCGCCGCTGGAATCGGAAGGGATTACTCTCGACTGAAGGTTTGGGTGCGGCGGAAGCGGCGGCGGAGTCGATTCGATGACGCCGTTTGCGCAGTTGCATTCGCCATTGCCGTGAAGCGCGTTGATTAGGTTGGTAAGGGATTTGAGTGCTTGGCGGGGGACGCTTTCAAAGGTGCGAGAGCCGACATGCGGGGTAATGATAACCTTGGGATGGTGGAGCAGCGGATGGTCGGCAGGTGGCGGTTCTTGGTCGAGGACGTCGGCAGCGTAACCGGCGAGTTTTCCGGAATCGAGGGCTGCGAGGATTGCTGCTTGGTCGATCAATTCGCCGCGGCCGGTATTGATGATCCAAGCTCCGTCGGGTAGGCGGTTGAGGCGCTCGGCGTTGATGCAGTGGAGCGTCTGGGCATTCAGGTTGGTGTGGGGACTGATGATATCGACGGAGCCAAACAGCGAATCTAAGCTGAGGTGGCGGGTGATTTGGAACTCTGTGGCGAAATCGTCTGGCCAGTAATTGCCGAAGCCATGGACTTGCATGCCGAAGGCACGGGCGCGGCGGGCAACTTCCTGACCGATGCGGCCAAGGCCGATGAGGCCGATGCGTTTGGCAAATAACTCGCTGCCCGTCATGCGATCCCAACGGCCGGCACGGGTGCCGTCGATGGCGTAAGGGAAATTTTTAGCGAGGGCGAGGAGCAACAGGAAGGTGTGCTCGGCGACGGTGTCGTGATTGACGCCGGGGGTAAAAAGAACCGGAACTCGAAGTTGTTGGGTTGCTGGAATGTCAATTTTGTCGAGGCCGATGCCGTATTTAGAAATGACTTGGAGCCGGGGTCGCGATTTTTCGATGACTGCGCGGGTGATCGCGTCGTCGCCGCAGAGGAAGGCGTCGAAATCCCCGGCGAGTTCGAGCATGCGGGCCTCGGAAAGTGGGCCGCGTTCGCGCACCAGATCCCAGCCTTGGGCTGCCATCTTAGCGTGATGTGGGCCGGGGGTATCTTGATAGCTGCAAGTGGTGAGAAGGACACGCATGACCGGAGGAAAGAGCTTTGAGGATCTAGAATCAAGAAATCAGTGGTGGTGGCGGCAATTTCCGGACAAATGGATTAAAAGGCAGTTCAGGGTTTTCGCGCTCGAATTATCCTTTCAGTTTGCCAGTTTGGGGTGTGGATTTGTTTTCGAGACCTAAGACCGCCGAGCAAAAAGCGCTTTCGGTGACGCAGTTGTTGCGGCGGATGAAAAATTTGTTGGAAGTTCAAATCGGTGAGACTTGGGTGGAAGGCGAGGTGTCGAATTTAAAAAAGCAAGCGAGCGGCCATTGGTATTTTTCGTTGAAAGATGAAGGGGCGCAAATTTCTTGTGCGATGTTTGGCGCGCGCAAACGTTCGGGAGCGGAGGATTTGGAGGATGGGGTGAAAGTCCGGGTGTTCGCGGAAGCGAGCGTTTATGAGACGCGTGGCCAGTTGCAGATCAT
>JAYWAR010000186.1:0-5344 GCA_043782285.1 Akkermansiaceae bacterium
ACCCGGATCCAAGTCGAGCACCCGGTCACTGAGGAAGTCATGGGTTGCGAGCTGATCAAAGAGCAAATTCGGGTCGCGGCCGGCCAACCGCTTTCTCACCACGTCTTGGATGCCCAACCGCGCGGCCACTCGATCGAGTGCCGGATCAACGCCGAGGATCCTTTTAACAACTTCACTCCTAGCCCCGGCACCATCGAGCTGTGGTATGCCCCCGGCGGCAAGGGCGTTCGCGTCGATACCCACGTCTATTCCGGCTACACCGTGCCGCCCCACTATGACTCGATGATCGCCAAACTCATCGTCACCGGCGCGACCCGTGAAATCGCCATCGCCCGGATGAAACGCGCCCTCGGCGAATTCATGATTCGCGGGATCAAGACCACCATCCCATTTCAGCAGGAAATCATCGCCCACCCTGACTTTGCCGCTGGCACCTATGACATCGGCTGGGTCGCCCGTTACCTCGAACAGCGCAAGCCTTGAGGAGAAGGGACATTCCTGTCCCTTGCATTCATTCATCCATCCGCATTCGTGTCCCACCTCTACGCCATCCTCGACCTCGGCTACACCTCCGAGGAAAATGCCGAATCGGTCACCCAATCGCTCTTATCAGGCGGAGCCGACCTCCTCCAACTCCGCGCCAAAGGTCACGACCTCGCCACCATCCGTCGCGTTGCCGAAAAACTCATCCCGCTTTGCCGCGCTGCGGAAATCCCGTTTATCCTCAACGACTTTCCAGCCCTCGCCGCAGAAATTGGTGCAGACGGCGTCCACCTCGGCCAAGATGACGGCTCGCTCGCCGAAGCTCGTCAAGCAATCCGGAGCGCGGAACCCGCAACCCGCAATGAGTTCAGCGCTCGGCCTTCCTTTTTAGTCGGTCGCTCCACTCATTCCCTCGCCCAAGCCCGTGCCGCCCTCGCTGAGGGTTTTGACTACATCGGCTTCGGTCCTTTATTTCCCACCCCCACCAAAGCCGGTCGCTCTGCCATCGGCCTTCAAGACCTCGCCACCATGGAGCGCGAGGTCGGCGCGCACATCCCCGCTTTCTGCATCGGCGGCATCACTCGCCAAACTCTCCCGCAAGTCCTTGCTGCCGGGGCTCGTCGCCTCGTGGTGGTCTCTGACCTACTCACTGCTCTCGACGTCCAAGCTGCGACTCGCGAATTTGTCACTCAAATCCGCGCTTCGGGCCACAGAGTTCCGACCTTTTCGATTTAGCCTAGCAACCAGTCGGGTTAAAAAGATTTTTAACCACAGATTGCACAGATTGCACGAAGGAAGACTGGGGTTGAGGAGGAAGAAGGTTGAACCGCCAAGGGGAAAAGGCCGCCAAGGGAAGAGAGGGCCCGGCCGCGTTCATTCTGAATCGGCCGCGTTCATTCTGAGCGCTGCCGGGATGCGGACATTCTGTCCGGAGTGGTTTCTTGAGAAGGCCGGCAATCGGCTGTGCTGGGCTCGGTTTAAATGAGATGAACACGACAGAGGGGCACGACAGAGGGACAGGCCTTTAGTCATGTTGCGGCTAAAAAAATGACTCTTGATCAGCCTGGTGGTTTCGAACTGGCCGCGAAGGAACGCAGAGAGCGCAGAGGAAGACGGTATCAAGGAGTCCATCATTCCGGTTTTCAAATCTCATCTTCATCTTTGTGTTCTCTGCGTTCTCTTGCGGCTAAAAAAATGACTCTTGATCGGCTTGGTGCTTTTGAATTGGCCGCGAAAGAACGCAGAGTGCGCAAAGGAAGACGGGATCAAGAAGTCCATCAGAAGTTCTGATCCTATGCGTCCTTTGTGCCTTCTGTTTAAATCTGCCATTCCATTCACTGAGGAAGAGGGTTGAACCGCCAAGGGAAGATGGGCCGGAGCACGACAGAGGGACAGGCCTTTAGTCATGGAGCGCGTTTAGTCATGACAGAGGGACAGGCCTTTAGTCATGGGCATTTAGTCATGTTTGAGCGAGGCCCTGTCTGCCCCGGCCGGGTCGATTCAGGGGATTTGAAGTCCAAGCCTGATAGGCTGCGAGCCGGCTCGGGTTACCACGCCGTCGCTGCCCGGAACAAGTCCAGCCGCTCTGCCAAATCACCCTCCGCCAGCGCTTCCAGCCGCCGCGTCGAAAAGGCCTCGCACGTAAACGATGCCAACATCGACCCCTGCACGATGGCTTGCCGTAAGCTCGTTGCTGCATACGGCGGTGCCCCTTGCGCCGCCAAATACCCTGCCATAGCCCCCAAAAAAGTATCTCCTGCACCCGTCGGGTCTGCCACCACCTCCAGCGGCCACGCCGAGGCCCGGAACACTTCAAGCTCGGAACCCTCGCCCGCTGAAAATAAAATAGCCCCGAACTCGCCCAGCTTGATCACCACATGTCGCGGTCCCTTGGCCAACAGGGCGCGCCCGGCTTGGATCAGGTTTGAGGTCCCTGCCAGCTCCCGCGCCTCACCCTCGTTTAAAACGAATAAATCCACGTGCGGCAGCACTTGGTGCAGTCGCGCGTTGGCGATCTCGATCCATAGATCCATGGTGTCGGCGATCACAAAACGGGTCTTGGTCGCTGCGGGGGGGGTGCCGTCGTTGCCAATCCCGCACTGCCCCAGCATCTCCAATTGATTGTCCGGCGACATGTTGGCCAGCACCACGATCTCCGCGTCCGCCAGCGCCGCCGGCACCTTGACCTGCCAGCTCTCTAGAACATTCAAGCCTACCCGGTGGGTGGTGCGCTCGTTCATATTGGCGTGGTATTCTCCTGACCACGTGAACGATTCATTCTCCGACCGCTCCACTCCTGCCAGTGAAACCCCGCGTGCCTCTAGCATCGCCAAGTGTTCTGCCGGAAAATCATGCCCAATAATTCCAATCAACCCGATCGGCCGACTGAAAAATGATGCGGCCAGCGCCGCGTAGGCCGCCGACCCGCCCAGCAAGTTTGCCGCTTCGGCCTCAGGGGTCTTGACGTGGTCGATGGCGATGGTGCCACCGATGACGATGGTAGGCTGCGAAGTTTGGGATAAAGAAGACATGGTGAAACAAAAACTACGCGCCTTTTAGCCCGCAATCTACAAATCACAATCGCCAATTGCGAAACCACCGACTCAACCCCTCCGTCTCATTCTTTGCCCTTCATCTGCATCGCGGGCCTCAGATTTCCTGTAAAATTTGCTTGCCCTTGCGCCCTTCCGGTTGTTCCATACACGTGAAACCTATGAACAAGAAAAGAATCATGTCTGGCATACCTGCCTTCATGCCCGCTTTTTAAGTTCTCTCAACCTCGCGACCTCGACACGATCCAATCCCGAATCGAAAAAACCAAAATCCTATCGTCATGAAAATTACCTCTTATTCATTGCTCCTCGCTGCCGCCGCCTGCGGCATGGCCCATGGCCAAACCGCTTACACCAGCCCTGTGGGGTATGTGACGCAGTCATGTGCTGCAAACTCTGATACAATTGTTGGTTTACCGTTGAGGATTCCCACAGTTGCAGCTGGGGCTCTGTCCACGGCTTCAGATACAACTACTATTCCCGGATCTGCAATTCTTACTCTCAGCGGGACTCCAGGGTTCACGGTAAATGCTTTTCAAAATACCCATTATGTCAAAATTTCATCTGGAACGGCAAGTGGTAATGTATTTGTGATTACAGCGAATACCGCAAATACACTAACTATTGCTTTGAATGGTGTTACATTGAATGCAGTAACTGCAGACACATTAGATGTAGTCAAATTCTGGACGTTAGCGGATCTTTTCAATCCTACCACAGCGACAATTGACCCATTGACAACGCCTCATGCTATTGTCGCATCAACTAGTACGGCTCCAGCAGGACGCAGGACAGAGCTACTTATTCCAGACTATACAAGCGTAGGTAACAATAAAGCACCTAGTAAAAATTTCTATATCAATGCTGGTATCTGGAAGCAAGTAGGGCAAGGCGCTACTTCATTCGATACTTTTCAATTATGGCCTGATAGTCATTTTATCATTCGTAATCCACTTGCCGTAACAAGTGCAACATCGTATGTAAATTCGGGACAAGTTGATTCAATAAATAATGTCACTTATATCGCTACGGACGCAACTTCGAAACAAGATAGTTATATGAGTTTAGTGCGTCCAGTTGATCTAACATTAAATCAATTAGGCCTAGGTGCTACATCTGCTTTTGTAGATTCGATCAGTTCTGCTCCATCTGGCCGACGCGACGAAATACTCATTTACGATAATAGCGTGGCAACAATAAATAAATCACCATCTGCTAATTATTATTATTTTAATTCGGCTTGGAGAAAAGTAGGTCAAGCAGCCACCAGCGATTTTGGAACTGATGTTATCAGTGCGGGAAGTGGATTTGTTGTGAGAAAGTATCAAACTGCGACTGGTGCGACAGCAAAGTGGAACAATCTGTCAACATACTAATACTTTCAGTTTGAATTTTTTAAAATCTCCAAAAATAAATTAATATGAAACTTAAGTTAATTACATCCTTGTTTGTTTTACTGGTGATTCCGGCATCGGCGGTCACAATCAATCTTTACACTGGAAGTTATAATAACTCTACGTCGGTTGCTGTACCAGATGGCACTTTATTTGCTTTAGTAGCTGACACGAATTCGAGTGGTACTTTCGGGGGAGCCTCTGGCCTCGCCGTCAACGGCACTCTAACTTCCACTCAAGCAAACTCGGTATTTACTGCCATGCAATCCATCACGCTTAATTCTTTAATTGGTGGGGATTCGATTTTTTATCTTGGCACCGTTAATGGTACTGCGAATGCCGCAATTCCTGGATTAATTGATCGCGTAATTAATTTTACATTAACGCCGGCCACACAAGGTCTTAATTATGCACTTTATTTATTCCCAGGTGGAACTTTGTCAGGTAGTACTGGTACGATTGGCTCACAAGTTGCAGGTATGAGTTCGACTTTGGTGCTCGATGGCGGAAATGATGCAATGACTGTTCCAGGAAGTAATGCTGCGAACGTCAATCAAGGTGCATTAACACCTGCTAATGGAGGTACTGTTGCTGCTTCTCGGTTCACAGCTGTGAATCTTAATGCAGTTCCAGAGCCGTCCGCGATTCTTCTGGGTGCGATTGGTGCATTGGGTCTGCTCCGTCGTCGTCGGAACTGATCCACTCGAGCTTTATAAGCATTGGATTTTTTAAAGAAGCGGGCGTGAGCCCGCTTCTTTTTTTGGTACCAGATCGGTGTGGAAAACGATCAATCCATCCTGCGCGATGGGTCATTGTAAAGGAATCGACAAACCGATAAGCCTAGAAACAGGAATGGAACCACGGATGAACTCAGATTCACACGGATCATGACAGAAGGCCTGTCCCTCTGTCATG
>JAYWAR010000187.1:0-5315 GCA_043782285.1 Akkermansiaceae bacterium
CTGGTCAGTCGGCTGGATGCCGGATAATCCGAGGGTTTTCCTCGATTGGGCACGCTCACGCAAGTTCACCGGCCGGGAGTTGGTTGATTCCGGGATCGTCAAACTTCAAAATGAAAACCAACCACAGTCCGGGCTGTTCGTGCGTTTTCAAGACCGCTTGATGTTTCCGATCCGCAACGAGCTCGGCGACGTGATCGCTTTCAGCGGGCGGCAACTGCGGGAAAACAAAAACAGCGGCAAGTATATCAACTCGCCCGAGACCGCGATTTTTAAGAAGTCGCGAGTGTTGTTCGGTTTGGACCGCGCCAAGAAACCGATCCTCAAGGAAAAAGCTGCACTGTTGTGTGAGGGCCAAATCGACACAATTTGTTGTCATGAATTGGGAATTGAGCACGCCATCGCTACCTGCGGCACCGCCTGCACCCGCGAGCACGCCCGCTTGCTCAAACGCTACACCAACCAGGTGCTGATTTGTTACGACGCCGACAAAGCCGGGCTTGCCGCGACCGAAAAAGCATACCGTGAGCTGGTGCCGGAGGGGCTCGCCGTCCGTGTTGTCGAGATGCCAGCCGGAGATGACCCCGACAGCTATCTCAAAACCCACGGCGAGCAGGCATTCCGCAAATTACTCTCAAACGCTAAAGATTTTTTTCATTTTAAACTCGAGCGTGCGACCGCCAGCGGAATTTTCAACTCCTCCTCTGAGCGAGCGGCTGCATTGAATGAGTGCGCCGATTTGTTATCCCTGATCACCGATTTCGCGGTGCAGGACAATCAGCTCAACATCGTCGCGGTGCATCTCCAGACCTCGACGAGCTCGCTGCGTGAGGCGATCGCCAAAGCGAAGTCACAACCGAAACGCGTGTATGCGGAGAAAACGACTGGTGAGAGTGCCACCGCCGCGCCCATCTTGCCCACGCCACTGCACCGGATCGTCGCCTTTCTTTGTCATCTCGCGCTGTCCTCCGCCCCGGCGCAGCGATTTCTGAGTGAGCAATTCGAGACCGTGCACGAGGCGAACCGCTGGCTGGAAGGCATTCCGTTGTTGGAAATAATCTTGGGAGCTGCGCCAGATCCATCATCTAACGCGGCAGTGAATGCTTTTATGAGCGGCCTCGCGGAATCTGACCGCCTCGCCCTCGCCTATGAGACTTCGAGCTTAGATGGTGTCTCGTTGGACGGGATGCAGGCGGCAGAGCAAGCACTGGCCTTGCTTTCCGGCACGGTGTTGCAACGGCGCGATGCGGCAGTGAAAGCAGAACTCAAACAAACCGATCTCAAGCCCGCGCGGATGATCGAATTACTCCACGAAGCCAAGGAAATCGCGGTGCTGCTGAGTGGGATCGGCGGACGCTCACAATTTGACGACGAACTCCCCGCTGCCACCTTCAAGGACAAGACGCCGCCATGGAAGAAGTGGTCCGATTCGGCGAAAAAAGCCTAGAATCGCTCGGAACAGGAAATCCTCACGAATTTCCTGATTTCGCAAACCCGTCAGCGAGAAGTCCGCCAACCAAGCCGACGTTTGGCCACACCGGGCTCAGGTGTATTTCATGAAAGCGGTGTAAACCTCGGAGGGAATGTCCAACAGCGCGTAATCTTTGGAAGCAACAAATAACAGGCTTTGCTTGCCCTTGCCGAGCAGTTCGTTGTCCGAACCGAAAATCTGGTGCTCCAAAGTGCAGAACTTACGATTGAAGTCGGCCACTTTGATTTTCACAGTGATGGTGTCAAATTCTCGGGCTTCACGAACAAATTTGTGTTCGAACGAGCGAGTGAGGATGAAGAACTTGGTCGTCTTCAGATCGAAGTCAGGCATCGCGGTATTAAAGAACAACTCACGGGTTTTGCCGACAAACATTCCATACATCCCAAAATAGACGTTTCCTACCGAGTTGGTGTCGGCATAAGTCGCAATCATCGAGTAAACGAACCATTTCCCCTCAAAATGCCCACCCAAGGCGTGATGATCATAAGGAGCCACCACATCCGAGCTGGCTGCCACTGCCGCGGTTTTAGCAATCGCCTTGAGTGCAGGAATCTCCGCCGCCGCCTCAATCACTTCACCGGCTTTCTCGGTGACCACTCGCAACAAATCCGCATTGAAAACCAGCCACAGCACGTAAGCCAGGGGTAAGATCGAGCCTAAAATCAACAAGGCGGTGTCACTTTTCAAATATCCAAACGCAAAGATCGCGAGCGACATACTTGCCATCGAGAACATCCGGATTTGCGGCAGCGGATGTTGCGAGTTGGGCACAAAGCAGCGGGCAATCGCAAGGGCCGCATAACCCACAAAAAACGAAGCGTAAAACACCATGAAGTATTCCAACTCAAGCTTGGCCAAAATCCCAATCAAGGTGATGACACCGACCATCAAAAAAGTCGGAATCGGCGAACTCAAAATTTGCTTAGGAATCAACGAAACCAGCATGTTCTCGCTTTTTTCGACGTTTTTCTCGAGGAACCATTTGAGCGCGACGTAGCCGCTGTCCAAAGTGGTGAGAGCGCAGATCGCGAGGAATGAGAAGTAGGCCAACGGCATCAAGCGGCTCATTGCCGGATGATTTCCGTGAACATATTGGGTCACCAGATCGTGAGCATATTTAAACCCGTCCAACTCCGAAGCCACAAACGTCGCGCCATGCTGGATCATGACCCACAACGCCAAACCGCCGTGAAACAACAGCAGTAAGAAAAAAATCACCCCGCCAAAAAAATAGCTGGCACGGATCGAAGTTTGTTCGCGGTGAATTTGAATTGCCCGTTGCCAGTGTTGAAGGTCAAGCCAAGGTCCGACCAACAGCCCAATCACCAACGGAATCGCATAGCCATAAAACCTCGCACCTTTCCATTCATCTTGGAAAGGCGAAGTCCATTGAAAGGGCGTGGGTACGAGCGGCTTCAAACCGATCAAAATCGTTGCCACACAGGCCAATAACAAACCACCCAACAGCGCATGACTTAGCTTAATTTTCTGAATTCCAAATTCTTCCCCAAACAAACACCCCGCCGCTAAAATCACAAACACAATCAAACACAAAGACAGTCCCAACAGCGGCCCCGTCGCCAATTTGAGCGGCACAAACAAATAATTTACCAAGGCAAAAACCGTCAGCGTCAGTGCCACAATTTGATAAATATAGAGAATCAAACGGAACGGTTTGGAGAATTTATCGAAGAAAATTGCCAAGGATTCTTGGCCACCGCTGTGGCTCTTCGCCACCCGCTGAGTCAGAAATCCAAACAACATCAAGCCCAGAGCATTTGGGATGGCAAACATCAAAAGCCCCTGCAGCCCGAACATGAACGTCATCTGAACGCTGAAAAATAATCCCAGCCCCCACATCCAAGACAAAGCCACCGAATTCCCCCATAGGATTGCGTTCAACCAGCGAAAGTTCATAAAGGCAGTCAAGGAACTCTCATTTTCACGATCGAGCAAGCTAGATTCTTGCGCTGTCTGAGGCGAACCTGAAAGTCGGATTACTGGGAGCTCAACCCAGCGATGCTGGCGGGGTGCTCTTGGATACTTTTAGCGGAGAGTCTCCGTAATTTTGTGTAAGTGCTTTCCGCAAATCTGAATGTGGCACTTTGAGCGGAATGAATTATTTCATCTGCTACAGCGGCTCCTGTAGCGTCGGTCTGTGACCATCGCTGGCTTCCCCTTTCATTTCACCGGTTTTTCCCGAAGACGAAGTGCGACGGTCATGGACCGCCGCTACAGCGGTCATTTACACGAAATTCATGACATTCTCGCTAAAACGGTTGATCATCGCTCCATGAATTTGCGTTTCCGACTTGCCACTCCTCGACCATTTCGGCCGGGAAGTCTTCGAGAAAGCGCGATGGCCGACAAATTACGTCACCCGAGTAGGACTTTGGGTTCATCATCGGGAATGTCAGGTAGAGATCATCCTTCGCTCGAGTGAGAGCCACGTAGAATAAGCGCCGCTCTTCTTCGAGCATCGGTTGGTCATCCGCTTCGAGGATACGACCATTGGGAAATTGGCCATCTACCAGCCAAATAATAAAGACCACTTGCCACTCTAAGCCCTTGGCTTGGTGAATTGAGGAGAGCGTGACTTTTTCCTCATCGCGCTCGCGGTTGTCGCCGGTCGGCTCGCCATCCACGGAACTCATCAAGGCAAGCTGAGCGAGAAAATCGAGAATCTTATCGAAGCTAGCGCCATACTGAGAGAGTTGCTCGATGTCACTGCGGCGGTTTTCGAAGTTGTCAAAACTTGCTTCTAGATACTCCTTATAGAATCCCTCGAGGATACTGAAAATCATCTCCGAGGGTCGGGCAAATTCGCCATTTGGAGTCAACTCATCCATCACATAACAGAGTTGCTGCCAGTGTTTAGCGGTCTTCTTGGGTACCTTGAAAGACAGCAACAGTTCCGACCACTTCGGCGGCAACACTTCCCGGTCTGCCCAACCACTGCTCAACCACGACTGCCACAGCTTGTGGGCGGCGACGGGCCCACAACCGGGCAACAAATTCACCATCCGCATGAAACTCACCTCGTCGCGGCGATTTACCACAAAGCGCATAAACGCCGCGATATCCTTGATGTGGGCTTGTTCAAAAAACCGCAAGCCACTGGTGATGACGAAAGGAATCCCGCGCACGGTCAGCTCCATCTGGATTTCTAAGCTTTGAAAATGAGCTCGATAGAGCACCGCCATTTGCTCTAGCGGAATCCCCTCGTCGCGCAATTCGAGCATCCGCTGCGCGACAAAAGCCGCCTGCGCACGTGGATCCGCCAACGCGACTAATGCTGGCTTTGCTCCAGCAGCTTCTCGCGAGGAGCACAAGTCTTTGTCATAACGGCCCGAATTCACCCGGATCGCCGCGTTGGAGAGATCCAAAATTTCCGGCACACTGCGGTAGTTCGTCTCAATGGTAAAAACCTTGGCCCCCGGGTAGCGCCCTGAAAAGCCCAGGATGTGCTCCACTTGCGCACCGCGCCACGAATAAATCGACTGCGCATCATCTCCCACTGCCATCAGGCTATTATTTTCACCCACCAGCAAATCAATCATCCGCCCCTGCACCGAGTTGGTATCTTGATACTCATCGACAAGGATATGTTTGAATTTCTGTTGATAGGATTCGAGCACCTGAGGTTGTTGTTCAAACAACCTAACAGTCATGACCAATAAATCATCGAAATCCATCGAGTTTGTCGCCAGTTTCTTGGCGATATAACCAAGGTGAACGAGTTCAATTTTCTCCGACCAATCGAAGAAATGATCGTATCGGGCAGCGATCACCTCGTGGAGGGTTGCGCCGGTGTTTTCGACTAAGC
>JAYWAR010000188.1:0-5306 GCA_043782285.1 Akkermansiaceae bacterium
CTCCAGCAACTGGCGACCCGCCTCGACGCCTTCCGCCAGCAACTCAGCACCGATCAAGAAACCTCACTGGCACTCTCCGCCGAAGATCTCAACCTCGCGATTGCCCACTACGAGACCCTGCATGAGCTACGCGGCACCTTCCGAGTCATCCGCATTGAAAAGGAAACCCTGCGGATCGCGATTTCATTTCCACTCAACGGCAAGCCCCGGTTCGCCCGCACCGAGGAACCCGGCTGGGTCGCTTCCGACTCTCGTTTTCTCAACGGCACTCTGGTGGCCCGCCCCAGCTTACTCAAGCACGAGGTGGTCCTTAGCCTCGACACTATCGAAGTCCCCGGCAAAAAAGTAGCTCCCGAGTTCATCGATCAAATGTCGCCCTACCGGCTCACTGAGCGCTACTTAGTCGATCCGATTCTCGGCCCAGCGATGGCGAAATTTACCCGTGTTTCCGTCGCGGAGGGGAAAATTATCTTCAGCCGCAAGCCAAACGAAACCCCGGTGGACACCATCAGTGATGCCCAAGTGGACTCTGCCAGCGGCCGACTTTTTAGCGCACTCGGCCTCGCCGCTTTAGCATTTCTCGGCTTTGCCGGAATCATCGTGTTGCTCGGAGCTCGGGCAAAAGCTCGAAAATCTGAAAACCTTTAAGTTTCAATAAACAAAATCTCCTTTCCACTGCGTTCTATGCTGACCATGAGAATTTTCCCGACCGTTCCCGTCCTGCTCGGCCTCGCCTTAGCCACCCGACTTCCCGCGAAGGAAGCGCCGGCCACTGCCGAATCCGCTCACGTTGCCGCCGAAGCACCCCCAAAGACCCCGCACTTGAGGCCAAACGCAAAGAACAAGAAGCGCTTGCCACCGATAACAAACTCGTCGCCGAACGCCTCGTTCAGGCGACCAATGCCGACCGCGCGGAAGTGACTCGTCTCAAGTTGGAACGCGAGTTGATGACCGAAAAACTCGCGATGGAAGCCGCCAAACGCCAAGCCGCGAACCAACAACAACTGGCTAAAATGGACGCCGAGAAAGAACAAATCTCCCGCGAAAACGAGCTGCTTAAAATCCGTGCTGACAAACTCGCGAATGAATTAAAAATCGCCCAAACTGAGGGAGTCCTTGCGGTCACCCGCCTGCAAAATGACATCGCTCGCATTGAGTCCACCGAAAAACGCGCCAAATTTGCCGATGCCGAGCCGGTCTTTTTAAAAAACCCACTCACCGATCAAGGGATCCTGGTCATCTCCGACCGCCGGATTCCGCTCAACGGACTGATCACCAATTCCACCGCCGACTTCATCACCAGCCGGATTCAATATTGGAATAACAAAGACCGCCACCTGCCTATTTTCATCGTGATCGACACCAGCCCCGGCGGCTCAGTGATGGCCGGTTATCGGATCCTCAAGGCCATGGAATCGAGCGACGCGCCAGTCCATGTGGTGGTGAAATCCTTCGCCGCCTCGATGGCCGCCGCCATCACCACCCTCGCCAAGGAATCCTATGCCTATCCGAATGCCCTGATTGTTCACCACCAAATCAGCTCGGTGATCATGGGCCAGCTCAACCTCACCCAACAGCGCGAATTCCACGAAGAAAGCCAACGCTGGTGGCTACGCCTCGGCACCCCCGTCGCCTCCAAAATGGGAATCACTCCCGACGAGCTGATCCAAAAAATGTATGCCAAGTCCTCCAGCGGTGACTGGAGCGAATTTGGTGAGCAAGCCAAGGAACTCAAGTGGGTCAACCACATCGTCAATGGTATCGATGAAACCTCATTTACCAAAGACCCCGACACGCTTCCCGAGTCCAAGTCTGGCGAATCCAAGGCTCAGCTCGAAGAGGTGGATGCGGTCGGCCACGCCTTCACTTGGCTTCCTCGCTTGACCCCGCAAGATGTCTATTTCCTCTACAATCCCGACAGCTATTACCGGATGAGATAATCGCATGCTCGAAGACGATTTCACCTACGTCACCCGCAAGGCTCTCAAAGGCTGCGGCCTCACGCTCGCCAACGCCGCCCGCCAAGCAGGACTCGCCGAACTTGAAATCGTCGCTTTCTCACAAGGGAAATTTTCCGCCAGCACCGCCCGCCGCCTCGCGCCAGTGCTCGGATTGAACCCCGAGGCGCTGGCCAAGCACGATCGCTATCTGCCTAAGCCGCAAACCTTACCAAGCATTCACCGGCTCGATCTCGCGTTCGGTGCAGACCGGGTCAATGCTTGGTTAATCTGGACGGATGATGCCCTTATCTTGTTCGACACCGGCTACCTCGCAAGCTCGTGTCAAGCCGCCTTAGCAGCCCTCGGCACAGCCCTTCCCGACTCGATTTTCATCACTCACGCTCACCCCGATCACACCGGTGGAGTTCCATCCTTGCTAGCGCAAGGCAATCGCCCTTACGGCTGCAACCTCGAAAATGCTCAGCCGATGAACCCCGGCGACACCCGCTGCTGCGGCTCGCTGCGCATCCATGCCTGCGACCTCTCCGGCCATGCCAATCCCGCACTCGGCTTTCAGATTGAAGGACTCCCCTGCCCGGTTCTCATCACCGGAGACGCGCTGTTTGCTGGCTCGATCGGCGGTTGCGCCACACCTGCACTTTACCGGCATGCTTTACTGAGATTGAAGGCCGTTCTAAGCCCACTCCCCGACTCGACGCTTCTCCTCCCCGGCCATGGCCCCGCCACCACACTAGGCGAAGAGCGACAAAGCAATCCATTTTTATAAATCACCGCCCCACCGAACGGTTCGCCTGCCAAGACAGGCTTTCAACTGCGGCCATCGACCTAATTCACTGCAACCTTGCCCGCAGCAGTTCGCTCACTTGCTTCGGGTTAGGCTTGGTGCTGGCTGCCTTCATCACTTGCCCAGTGAGAAAATTGAGCAGCTTGTCGTTACCTGCTTGAACGGCCGCAACTTCGCTCGGGTTATTCGCGATCACCGTATCGCAGAGGGCTTCGAGCTCACCGGCAGCAGCAGGCTTGAAACCAAGGCGATCCGCGATGGCGGCAGGTTCTTGTTGCGGACTTTCAAACAGCACGCTGAAGACCTCCTTCGCTTGATTCGCCGCGAGACTGCCATTTTCCATGAGGATCAACAAAGCGCGGAGCTTCTCTGGCACAACCGGACAATCCGCAATCCCGAGGCCGCGTTCATTGAGCGTCCCTAGCAGATTATTGATGATGAAATTTGCAACTTTCTTCCCCGGGATTGCCAGATCGGTAACCGCCTCAAAGTAAATCGCGAGCTGCTTGTCCGAGGACAGCACGGTGGCATCATAAGCGGTGACGCCGAGGTCACGCTCAAAACGAGCAGCCAGCTGGTGCGGCAGTTCTGGGACCAGCGGCCGGACCTTGGCCAATAAAGGCGCGGTTTCAATCGGCAACAGGTCCGGACAGGAAAAATACCGGTAATCGTGCGCATCTTCCTTAGTCCGCATCATCTGGGTCTCACCACGATCGTCATCCCAGCGCCGAGTCGACTGGATTTGCGCAACCCCACGGTCGAGCTCCTCGGTCTGACGCATGATTTCAAAATGAATCGCACGGCGGATCGCAGAAATGGAATTGAGGTTTTTAAGCTCCACTTTTTGGCCGAGCGGGTCCTCGGGCTTTTTGCGGAGCGAGATGTTCACGTCGCAACGGAGTTGGCCTTTTTCCATATCCGCATCTGAAACCCCACCTTGCTGCAAAATCATCTGCAAGGTCCGGACGTAGGCAAACGCTTCCTCACCAGACTCAAGATCCGGCTCCGTGACGATTTCCATCAGCGGGGTACCCGCGCGATTGAAATCGATCAGCGAAGAACTCCCAAGGTGAGTCGATTTTGCGACATCTTCCTCAAGGTGAATCCGATTGAGGCGCACCGTTTTGTCAGGAGTGACAATGCTTTTGCGGGCATCAGTCGGATAGCAATGCTCGTAAAGCGGAACCCCGCCACCGATGCACAGCGGCAGATCCATCTGCGTGGTCTGGTAGTTCTTCGGCATGTCCGGATAAAAATAATTTTTCCGATCCCATTTCGAAATTTCCGGTGAGCCGCAGCCGACCATCAACCCCGTGAGCAGGGTCTTCTCGATCGCCTCCCGGTTGAGCACCGGCAACGCACCTGGCAAACCCAAACAAACTGGACACGTATGCGTGTTCGGCGTCTCCCCGAACGAGGTGCGACAAGCACAGAACATCTTGGTCTGGGTGTTGACTTGGCAATGGACTTCAAGACCGATGGTGACGAGGTAGGACATGGATTGGCTAAATGTTGAAATTAAACGAACATCGATGCAATCAAGACCTGCTTCGAGCATCAAATCGTGGTTTCATTTTATTTTTTAAGACTTTGAAATCGGCGGCGCATTGGCGACCGGCGAAATCAAATCGAGTACAATGGAAAAAAGAAACGATATCTAAAATTCCACTTTCCGTGGAAAGTGGAATGCGAGGAAAGCAACCACCACTATTTTGCTCGTCATGGCGCAGAAATCACCATTTTTTACGAGCCCATTCGATACATGAGTGACTGCCGGAAGATCATCACCTTTCTCCAGACATGGGCTACTTAGCCGGGAAATAGTTTGAAGATACATCCTGTTTGCCAAATTTTTCGGCGACTTTATAGCACAACCCATAGCATTGGTTAATTCACATTCGCAGCACCGCCTTGATTGCCGATTTTTCGGTATGCAATGTAGGATTTCGGGAAAATCATTAACAATCGTTCGGTCAGAATAACACAATCTGGAAAAAGCTCCGCGAATTGTTTTTTAGTTAGTAGCTGAGTGTACAAAATTGTTTTGTCTATTTCATCCTGTGTAGGCTTTTGAATCAATCCCCAAGGGATAAACCATCTTAGAATGCGACGCCTAATTGGAATTGGCAACCAATGAACTATAGGTGCTAAAAAGTGCGGTTCAAGTGGACATTCATATGCAGGTGTCTGTATCCACAGCTTAGTTCCAACTCTTCTAACTTCTTGAGCAAAAGCTCGTTGTTTTTGATAATCTCCGACATGTTCAATAACCGAATTAGAGAATACAATATCATAAGTCGCATCAGCATAGGAGAGAGCACATCCATCCCCAACGGTCGTGGTGATTCTGTATTTTAGGTTAGTATTTCCATCCCATTTAACTGGATGTAAATTCAAACAATCTATGCGCTTTGAAGATTGCGCGATTGTGGTCCAAGTCCCCGGCAAACCACCCACATCCAGAATCAAGTTGTCCGCAGTAGGCTGTATAATGCTCTCAAAAAGCGCTATCCGTTTTTTACGCCATATTTTAAAGATCTTGGCATACAGGGTGTGAATAT
>JAYWAR010000189.1:0-5305 GCA_043782285.1 Akkermansiaceae bacterium
CCGCCGGTGTCAACGAGGGTACCATCGATATCGAAAAGATAAAGCATCCGCAAAAACCGGGGTAAGGGTTTGACTCGTTACCCCGGTGGTTTGAATTTAGGATTTGACAGTCTCTGCCTCAATCGCTGCGGCCGCTGGAACGAGCTCGACAATGGCGTCGGGAACTTCGTCCGGAACAAAATCATCTTCAATGATTTCCTCGTCGGCGGTTTCGTCAGTTTCAAAATCGTCTTCTTCCATCAGTTCACCATGGAATAAGTGGAACTTACGCTTGCGTTGATGAGCAGGCAGCGGCGAGAGGATCATGGCGACGGCGCGGCCGTTCAGACGTGGTGGTTGGTCCACTTGCGCCATCGATTTGAGGTCTTCAACGATCCGGTTGAGAACCACAAAACCGAGATCCTTGTGGGCATTTTCGCGACCGCGAAATTGCAACACGAAGCGGCATTTGTGGTTTGCTTCGAGGAAACCTTCGGCACGACCGAGCTTGATGTTGTAGTCGTGCTGACCGGTGCCGACGCGGAATTTGACTTCCTTCATCTTGGTCGCGCTTTTTGACTTCTGCTTTTTCAGCTTGGCTTGCTCGTACTTGTATTTCCCGTAATCGACGATTTTGCAGACCGGTGGGTCCACTTGACCGGCGATTTCGACAAGGTCGAGTCCGAGTGATTGGGCTTTCGCGAGGGCGTCGCGGGAACTCATGACGCCGAGTTGTTCGCCTGTCGCCATGACGACGCGAACTTTCGGGGCACGGATGCGGTCGTTAATCCGCGTCATATCGCGGTAACGACCCCTATTTGGATCTCTTTGTGGCTTAGCGATGGTTTTGTCCTCCAGTGAGTAGATGCGACGCGCCGCTGCACGGAAAGCCGAAGCCGCCGAACCAGACCGGTGCGAAGAGGGATGCGGAACGATGGACCAAACGCCGGATCATAGATCAAAAACAGCGGGGTCGAACCGATCGGGAAGACCGGTTTTAAGATTCATTGTGTATCGTTCCAAAAAAATCATTGAGCGGCGGGTGCCGGTGAGGGTCACGTTAGGTGGTGGCGGAAATTGAATCTGCCCACACATGAACTGCGTCTAGCGATGGATTTAGATCAAGGGATGAAATCCGGCAAGTCTCTTTTTATGCGGTGAGCAAGAATTTAACCGGTGCCTACTGAGAGACAGTTGGCACCGGTTTGATCCGATTGATTTTATAAAGTCCGTTGTTTAATCTCGGTGGTAATCTTGGTGGTAAACTCTTCCAGCGTGAGAGTGGCGAGATTTTCGTGGTCGCGGTGGCGGACTGAAACGGTGCCGTCTTCGACTTCTTTGGCCCCCAGCACCAGCATATAGGGAATGCGGTCGAGGCGGGCGACACGGATTTTAGCCCCGACTTTTTCGTTGCTGCGATCTACTGAGACGCGGACGCCGAGATCGGCGAGTTTCGCGGCAGCGGCTTCTGCGGCTTCGAGGGTTTTCTCGGAAATCGGGATGACTCGGACTTGCTCGGGTGCGAGCCAAGTTGGGAATTTCCCTTCGAAATGTTCGATGAGTAAACCGGTGAAGCGCTCTAACGAGCCGAATGGTGCGCGGTGAATCATCACTGGCACGTGCGGCTGGTTATCGGCACCGACGTAAGTGAGGCCAAAACGGACTGGCAGGTTGTAGTCCACCTGGACGGTGCCGAGTTGCCAATCGCGACCGATGACGTCTTTGACGACGAAGTCGATTTTGGGGCCATAGAAAGCGGCTTCGCCGAGTTCTTCGGTGTACTCGACGCCGAGGGTTTGCACTGCTTGGCGGAGGGCGGCTTCTGCTTTGTCCCAGTTTTCGGTGGAGCCGACGTATTTGTCGGACTCAGGGTCGCGGAGTGAAAGGCGGACGCGGTAGTTATTCATTCCCAGGGTGCCGAGAACTTTTTTGACGAGGTCGAGGCAGCCCGTGACTTCGGCGGCGACTTGATCTGGAGTGCAGAACAGGTGGGCGTCGTCTTGGGTGAAGCCGCGGACGCGAGTCATGCCGCCAAGCTCACCCGATTGTTCCCAGCGGTAAACGGTGCCGAACTCGGCGAGTCGGACCGGCAGATCGCGATAAGAATGGTGATCGCTCGCGTAGATTTTGATGTGGTGCGGGCAGTTCATCGGCTTGAGCAAATAACCGTCGAAATCACCTTTTTCTAAGCCGTTGAGTAACTCGCCGCAGGTGGCGTTTTCATCTGCGAGTTTTTCCAAGACATCGCGCTCGGGGATGGCGGGGAACTGACTTTCTTGGTAATAGGGGAAATGGCCAGAGGTCCGATAGAGATCGAGTTTGCCGATGTGCGGGGTGAAAACTTGTGAGTAGCCCTGTTTATCGAGTTCTTGGGTGATGAAATCTTGCAGCGAACGGCGGATGAGTGCGCCCTTCGGTTTCCAGAGGACTAAGCCTTGGCCGACGGCTTCATCAATGTGAAATAAGCCTAACTCTTTGCCGAGGCGCCGGTGATCGCGCTTTTTCGCTTCTTCCAAGCGGGTGAGATGCTCTAGCAATTCTGTCGAATTTTTGAAGCAAGTGCCGTAGAGCCGTTGCAGCGATTGGCGGTCTTTATCCGCTTTGTAGTACGAGCTGGCGATGCTCATTAATTTAAAGGCCTTGCAATTTCCGGTACGTCCGACGTGAGGGCCGGCGCAGAGATCCCAGAATTCGCCGTTTTTGAAGATCGAGATTTCCTCGTCTTCGGGGATGTCGTTGAGCAGATCCAGCTTGAAGGTGCTCTCGACGTCACGCTCGGAAATGCTACCGAGGCGTCCGGCGGTGGCAAGTTCGAGCGCTTCAGCGCGGGAAACGCTGACCCGCTCAAAGGTGTCATTGTCTTTGACGACCTTTTTCATCTCCTCCTCGATCCGCGGGAAATCCTCGGGTGAAATCCGGTGTGTGAGCTCCATGTCATAGTAAAACCCATTTTCGACCGGTGGTCCGGCGGCGAGTTGTACCTCCGGCCAAATCCGGCAAATGGCGGTGGCGAGGACGTGGGCACAGGAATGGCGGAGCCGCTCGATGTCTGACATCTGGTGGCGTTCTTCGAGGGTCTTGCGTTCGGTGGACATGAGTGGGAGAAAGTGGATAAACTAAAAATGATGGATGAAGAAGGAAGAGGCGGAGTGGAAGGGCATGCTGGGATGCGGATCGTAAGTGGGTGGTATTAAGTCTAACCTGTAACCCATAACTTCTCACTTTTCCTCTTCACCGATCCATCAGTGCGAACTTGAGCTCTGCTTCGGAGACGACCTCGCCGTTGACGAGGCAACGACAGCGGGTTTGGCCGATTGAGCCGCGCATTTTAACGATTTCGGTTTCGATGAACAAGGTGTCACCCGGCAACACTGGACGGCGCCATTTGACATTGTTGGCGCTCATGAAATAACCGATTTTACCGCTGTTTTCCGGCTTGCGCAGCATCAACACCGAGGAAACTTGGGCCATCGCTTCGAGTTGCAGCACTCCCGGCATAATCGGATGGCCAGGGAAATGACCGGCGAAATAGGGCTCGTTGATGCTGACGTTTTTGATCGCGATGCACTTGCTGTCGCCTAGGCAATCGACAATCCGATCGACCATTAACATCGGGTAACGATGCGGTAAAATTTTCATCACTTCTTTGATATCGAGCACGCTCTCGCCATCGGGGATTGAGATGGCGGCGGGCACCATCGAACGCATCCGGGCGTATTCGGTTTTTAGTTTGGCGGCCATCATGGTGTTAGGGCCATGGCCGGGTTTGACGGCGATGACATGGCCGAGAATTTTGACTCCGGCGAGCATCAAGTCACCGATGAGATCGAGCGCTTTGTGGCGGGCGAATTCATTGCTGAAACGCATCGCTTCTTTCGACATGATTTCATGGCCGCGAATCACCACCGCGCTTTCGAGCGAGCCGCCTTTGATGAGACCTTTGTCGAGCAGCGGTTTGACGTCTTCATAGTAAACGAAAGTTCGAGCTTGGCAGATTTCTTGTTCGTAAGTGGTGGGATTGACCTCGCTGGAGAAATACTGGGTAAAGCGTCCTTCTGGGCCAACGTTGGTGACCGAAACTTTGAAGGTCTTGCAGGGGACGATGGTGATGATTGTGCCGTCGCCGGTTTCCAAATGAATCGGCTCGCGGATTTCCCAGACTTTGCGCGGAGCGGTTTGAGCAAGGGTTCCGACTTTTTTGATCAACTCGACAAACGGCAATGAAGAGCCGTCACCGATCGGTGGCTCGTTGGCATCCATCTCGATCAGCGCGTTATCGACGCCCATGCCGGTGAGTGCGGAAATGACGTGCTCGACGGTGTGGACCTTGACTGAGCCTTCGGCGAGGGTGGTGGCGCGTTCGACAGTTTGGACTTTATCAACATCGGCGTTGATGAAGGGCTGGTCAGGCAAATCAATCCGGCGAAATTTGAAGCCGTGACCTTCGGGTGCAGGCTTGAGGGTCAGAGTGACCTTTTGTCCGGTGTGAAGCGAAGTCCCTTCGAGAGTGGCTTGGCCAGCGAGAGTGTGTTGAACGGCAGCAGACATGGACGGGCAGAGTTGATTTTTAACGGGAAAGTATCAAGCCGGAATGGTGAGCAAGCTCAAAGCAAATACGGGGGCTGAAATGTGAAAGGTGGCCGGAGTCATGAAATCACTTAAGTGAGCGGCTTTGCTGGAGGTGCGGGGGATTTTTCGGGTTGTGAGCGGTAAAATCAATTTTTTCAACCTTTCCGCTTGAAGCGGTGAAAAACTCATTGCACCGTTTTCGGACATGGCCGTAACGAATAAGAATTCACCCACCCCCACGGAATTGATCGACTGGTTGAATGACGAAGGGGTCCTTGAGCTTGATTGGGATTTCCCGTTAGATGGAGATTTAGTCGCTGCTGGACTCGATTCATTGGCAATCGCCCGGCTGGTCGCGGCGGTGGAAGATCGCTTTGAGGTTGAACTGGGAGTTGACGATCTGACCCGGGCACACTTGGCAACGCCGACTACCTTGGCGGCTTTGGTCGCGGCGCGGACGGCGTGAGCCGAGCGCTGAGGGCACTGGATTCAATCTGCGGTTGCCTCTGAATTCGGGGAAGTATAGGTTCCGTGGATTGATCTAAACTGAAGCGATTTAAAACATGAAAAAGTGTCCTTACTGCGCCGAGGAAATCCAAGACGAGGCGATCAAGTGCAAACATTGCGGTGAGTTTCTTGATGATGGAGCTCGAACCTCGCTTCCCGCGAGTCATCTCCCGTGGTATTTCAAGACTTGGTTGTTAGTGATGGCGCTGGGGAGTTTGGGACCATTGGCTTTACCGCTAGTTTGGTGGCA
>JAYWAR010000190.1:0-5293 GCA_043782285.1 Akkermansiaceae bacterium
AGCGCCCCGCTGAACCCAGAGTAGATATTCACCTGCGGCTGGATGCCCAGCGGCACCGGGCCACCGAGGTTCGCGGGCTTGTCGCCCGTCAAAAGCTCCAGCTTGATGATTGCCAAAATTTCATCCCTCCCCGACGCCCAGTCAGTCGGCGTCCGGCCCTCCGCATCTTTGTCTTTCCCCTGACGCAGCAGGTCAAATGCCTTGGCGTAACCGCAAAGGTAGGGCTGCAGCTCCCTCAGCTCTTGCCGGAATTCCCGCCGCACCTGCGGATCGCGGAACTTCATCGCCGACCGCCCGTCTTGATCCTTCCGCTTCAGATCCGGCGTGAGCCAACCATGCCACCGCGCCGTGTAAGGCCGCAGCGTCTCATTGAGCATCTGCCCGGCGATTTTCAGGAAACCCTCATCACCCGGGTTCGCCACCATCAGCTCGCGGGTCTGTTTGAAAATGGCATGCACACTCTCCACCGCCGTCTCCTCATCCCCCGAGCGGAAATGCAAACGCCGCGTGGTGATGCGGGTGGTGAGCTCGATGAAGAGAGCGTGGGAGGGGGGGATAACAATGGGACTCACGGAAATCATACTTCAAATTTTCTATATTTTGTGAACACAAGACAGTCCTCAGCGTCTCGTTGAAGCGACACGTCCAAAAAGATTCCCGCTGAGTTTGTCACGTTCATTTAATCCTAATTGAATCTTCCGTTGAAACCATTCTTTCTGGGTGAGTGTTCGTTCAAATTCACCTACAATTGTGCGCCCTGTAACTACTTCACATATTAGCCAGTTTCGTTCTGCATATCCGCTCGCAATCTGCGGCATATCCCATGAATAGCAGTCAAAAATATCGGTCATAGTAACCAACCTATTTCCATCACAAGAAAAGACTAAGTCGTTAATTTGCTCGCCGTGTTGAAAAGGATCACAAAGAGTAATACCAGTCTTAGAATCCCAAAGTCGCGCAAACCCATCTGCACAAGCAGTCGCAAGAATGCTTCCGTTTGGACTAAATACCATATTAAGAATAGAACTAGGATGAATAAGTCTTTCCACATACGGACGATAACTCTGCAAATCCCAAAGAATTACTACGCCTCCACTCGATGCACTTGCAATGATTCGACTATCCGGACTAATTACTGCTTGAAAGCATCTCCCCTCATGCTTTAATGACTGACCTAGTTGAAGCCCGGACTGAGTATTCCAGATTTTCACAAAATAGTCATCACTAGCAGTGACTAGCAATGACCCATCCGCGTTAAACGCAACGCTGTTGACGGTTTCCTTATGCGGCAATGCTTCCGTCTTTGGCAATCCGGTTAAAGTGTCCCAAAGTCGTGCGCTACAATCTTCAGAGGCTGTGGCCAAAATATCACCTGTGGAGTTAAACTGTATCATTCTAACTTTTTCCTTAAGCCGGATTGGCGCACTTCGTAATTTGCAGGAATCCACATTCCAGAGACTGACTTCATGAAACGAATTTCTACTTCTGGCACTATTGTCCACATTTGCCCCTAATATTTTGCCATCTTTACTAAATTTTAGACAGTTGACTACGCCATCAGTTCTAATACTTATACGATTCTGTTCTTTAAACGTTCTCAAGTCCCATGTTTGAATCAACCCATCGTTGCTGGCTGTTGCAAAAATTTGGTTATCTGAACTGAAAGCACTTGCACAAAGATCACTGCCAATGCTAATAAATTGATCGCAGTATTTATTTTTCATAGTATCATAAAAATGAATAGATTTATCTGGAAATTGCTTAGCAAAGAGTTGCGCATCTGGACTAATCGTCGAGACACTACCCGATCCATTAAACTTTGATATTGGTATTGCATGACTGAGATTTTCACTAACGCGCCAAATTCGTGCAGTGCTATCAGCACTTGCTGTAGCTAGATAATTTTCATCAGAACTAAATTCTAAAGAATTAATTATTTTATCATGCGAAATAGTTGTTTTGAAGTATTTTTCATATACAGTCTTTTTCTTTAAGTTCCATACAGTCGCACTTGTCCCGCCACCAATAGCTGCCAACAATTGGCCACTAGGGCTATATGCAATCTTTGAGATATTTTCGTTATGAACCAAATCTGGATGATCAATTTTTTGCGTCTCGGTATTATAGGTATAAATTTTTTTTCCTGAGGCTATTGATAAAATGTTCCCGTTGGGACAATACTTTAAATCGCTAATCCCACTATTTATCGAAATTGGAGGAACTCTGAGATTTCCAGACAGACTGTCCCACAGCCGGATCTCATCATCTACCGAACCAGTTTCTGTAATTATTTCGGTTATTCCCGCTGCAATAGTTTGACTATTTGGACTGAAATCAATTGAACTGCACATTCCCTTAAATGGCAATAATATTGCTTTTGCATTCATTGGTGCTGCATCACCAATACCAAGAAAGCTAGGTAATATTTCCAAGTTAAATGCAAATAAGGATCTGTTTACGTTATTATAATCATATAAGTAGATCGAACATTGATGTGCAGAATAACTCGAAAAAACTACAGCCATTCTAGTCGCGTCGGGGCTAAATTGAATAGAAACTGGCACTTGGGAAAATTTATTGATAAGATCTACTTTACAGGATCCGGTTTTGATATTCCAGAAGTATAGCCCTTCATAACATCCTGTGATTAATGTTTTTTCATCCTTAGAGAACCTCAAGGCGGTTACATCAAAAGGATGCTTATACGGAATACCGACAATTTTGTTATTTTTTGATTCTCGGACAATAACTAGATCACCGGATGTATAAGCAAACATTTTTCCATTTTGACTATATGACACGATGGATTCATTACTTTTATGTATGTCGGCATCACCAATTGGATTCCCTGTTTTAGTATCCCACTGCCGAACTGTATGATCGATGCTTGAAGTCACCAAGCTTCGCCCATCTGGGCTAAAAGAAATGTTGGAAACATTATCATCATGAACAAATGTATGAATAGGTAATGATGTAGACCAACCACCGAGTAACGAGCATGCAGTATTTTGTAATGATAAATCTGCGTCTCCCACTTCACGGAGTGCTTTTCCAAACCAAAGGCATGCCGAAATTGGTTTATTCGAATTGAGAATGTTCAAACTTCCATTAGATAAGCTGCTCTGCGCTAGAGAGCGCTGAAGCTTCTTTCTTTCATTTTGAACTCGATCAGACTCTAATTTGATTTGTAGCATCTGACGATTTACCTTAAATAGGCTGAAAACAAGGGAGATAACTAATATTGAAAATAATATCAGCGTTTTGATTAATGTTTGTACCCGTTTTCCTTTTAGAAAATCTTGATAAGATTGATCTCTATTTCTGAGAACTTCCAGCGGCAAATTAAGTATTCCGGCAAGTGTCTTGAGCTTCATTTTTTGAAGCGTTGCTTGATAGGATTCGGTTTTCGCTTTGGTTTGTCTTTTGTCCAGACCTTCATGAATTAACATTAGCTTGTAAGCTTGAACTGAAGTGAAACCTTGATGGCCGTTGGGGAGGCGGAAGTCCGCTGCGAGTGGACCATCATTTAGATCGATGACTCCGTCTTGGCGAAGTGATTTTCTGAGGGGTTCTGGAAAACATTCTCGCTCTGGATGGTTGGGTTCTCCGTCGATGATGGCGGTGATGATGCGGTCTCCTTTTCCGGTTTCCTGGAAGCGTATAATTTCACTTTTTACATACTTACTCTCCACGGCGCGGGGTGAGCAAATTACGACGAGTGTTTGAGATGCATCGAGGGCTTCAAGGATTCCGGTGCCGAGATGGGCTTCTGCGGAAAGCGATTCCTCATCGCGGAATACGGGGTAGATTTTGGCTGGAATTACGTCACCCCGCTGGTTGATTGTGCCAACAAGTTCGGCAGGAATTTCGTAGTGTTCGATTTCCTGGTGAAGCCATGTTGCCCACTGGCGGTCTTGCTCATGGTTGTCCGCATGACGGTAGCTGATAAAGCACCAGTACCGATGCGGCAGACTCTCCGACAGTTTCACCTCTTGGTTGAAGTTGGAGTCGTTCATGCTTGATTCTTTCTAATTAGTGTTTGTATCCACATGCCAAACAATTGCGATCATATCCAAACATCGAATCGTGAGGGTTCTTGATCCACTGGGAGCGGCTTCTTCTAGCCGCGTAGGCGTCTTCAATCCAAAGGCGAAGTTCGTCTTTGGAATTTGGGTAGCGATAGCAGCGGGCATAGCAGGTCGGGTTCTCTTGATTCCAGTTCTGTGCCAATCGTTCAGGTGGATTGAAACCACCACCACCGGATGGCATTTGTATTCCGATCAATCCATTCGGCAGTGAATCCACTCCCTGCCTGAGTGAGCCTTTGATTTCCCAATCCACATATCTGCGGCTGTGAGTGCATTTCCCGACCAAGACAATGGTGACTGTGGAATCTCCGATATAGTCTGAACGGATACGCTGCATGATATAATCCGTATTGGTGCTATTGATGTAGTTTTCGTTGCCAAGCGCACCAACAGTTTTTGGAATGAAAACATCGCCGAAATTTCGCAAGAACTGATCCGTCTCTTGTTGATGAGTGTGGTAGTGGGAGACAAAGACTTTTTTCCTAGTCGGAGATCCGTTTAAGTAGCCACTGAATAGATTTGAGTTCATTTTGGTTAGAGAAGATGGACGAGGCTGCTATTATTTCGCGGCGATGAGGTTTTGGATGCCGACGAGGATCCAGCCCATGGCGCTTTCTACGTCGCGGGCGGCGAGGACTTGGCAGTATTGCTCAAGGGTGAGGCCGGCGCGGGTGGCGATTCCATCTAACGGCTGGCTCTGGAACCAGGTGAAAGCATTCCAGCTATTGGGGGTGCTAGGGCCTTCGAGGTCGGTGGGCCATGGGTGGGCTTGGGCATGCGCGGCCATGAGCGCGGCGGTCTCGGGTGGGGTGTAGAAGGTTTCTTCCTCGCCAAATTTCACGCGGCGCTGGAGCAGGCATTCGGCGAGGGCTTTGGACGCTCCGCCGAAGGCATCGCTGACGTAGAGCGGCTTACCGGCGGCGCAGGTGAGGAGCGCTTCCTCGACGATACCGGGTAGGCGGCGTTCATTTTTGCCGAAGGCTCCGCCGATGCAGATGCGGAAATCCGTCTCGGCGACGAGGCGCTGGCGCATGGCGGTGAGGGCGCGGATGCGGGCGTATTGCTGAAGCGGCGGTGGTGGGGCGGCAAGCAGGGCGGGATCGATACCGGGGGGTAAAATTTGCTGGATGGAGAGGATGCCCTCGGCGACGAGGCGCTGGGCTTCCGGGACAGCGGCGGTGGGCGGGGCGTCCGGCCAGGCGAGG
>JAYWAR010000191.1:0-5290 GCA_043782285.1 Akkermansiaceae bacterium
GGCTGTTCAAAAACGAACCCTTACCTTCACAGCGGATCCAGCTGAATCCATCGAAGATTCCGATTAAAATTGGGCATTCTGTAGTCACTGAAAAAAAACCGGTATTTAAACGATCAGGGAGCAATTAGTGTAAAATTAGAGTGGTCGGTGGTCAATCACCCATCTTGGAATTCATCAAATTATTGCCAAAGGTAAGATTGGCGAGTGGCGAGAACCCGTTGCTTGCGGAGCAGGGTGGCTTTCCAAGTCAGCACGCGCCCGCCGTTAAAATAGTTATCTCCGATCACGGCAAATTCGGCTTGGCCTTTGGTGGAGGATGCGGGGAAGTGATAGGAGATTCGTTTGACAAGGCTGGCGCTGGCCCCTTGCTGGTATTCGAAAACTAACTCTACCTCACCTTGGCTGACTCCGAGTGGGTCGCTCCAAAGAAGGGTGTAATATTTACCGAGTCGATTGCGGCGATCTGCGATACTGATGGCATCGCGCAATCGGCGTTCTTTTTCCATTTTGATCATCGGCTCTTCTGCTTCGTTTGAGGCTTGGTCGCGAAGTAGAAATTGTTTTACGATCAAAGCGTTATGGGGTCGGGCACAAGCGCTAAGCAAGATGATCGAAAGTAAAAAATAACAGAAGTTCACGGCACGGATTTGATCCTTGGAAGACTTGGATTGAAGAGTTTGGGGATTTCCTGAGATTTCGTTATTTGAAGTAGAGCCGTGTTGAGGGTGGGCTTACTCGGTTTTATTGAGCGCTTTGGGTGTGGCTTCGACCTGAGGTGGGGTGCTTGAGCTGGGAGTGGGGAAGGAATTGACTGTAGGAGTGACGTGCGGCACTGGAGTGTTGGCATTGGTGGCATCGGGATCAATCACGGTCGGAATCGCACCTTCCGGTGGTAAGCCAGCAGGATTGATGGTGGGGATAGCTTGATTGGTGCCGGGTAAGGGCGGGTAAATCTGATATTCGCCGGGTGAGTTGGTCAGTACTTGAGGTGCGGCTTTAGGATCCTCAATCATCACTGAGGGAATGAATCCGATTTCGCCACTGTCGAGTTCGACTTTGACGTACCCGCCGCTGTTTGAAATGACCTTCATTGAAATCCCGCGTTTGAGGAGCTTGTCAGCATCGGCATTACCACTTGGGCGAGTTTTGAAAAAAGCGGTGTTGTCCATGGAAGTACGAACAAACTGGCCGGCAGAAAAGGTAGTTACGGTGTTTTGAGTTGGGGTGTTGCGACTGCCGGCAGGCAGCAGGGGGTCATAGCTGCCGCCGTGGGTAATCGGGCTGCTCATGTTATCGCAGGCGACGAGGCTAAATGCGGCGATTGTGTAGAGTGGCAAAATGCAATTCATGAGAGCAAGAAACTGACACGTTTAAGAAAGGTGGTCAACGCCATTTCAGGTCAGCAGGGTTGGCAGAGGTCTGAGGATTTCTTGCAAAATCCAGCGTTGGTGGTTCCACAAAATTTTGACAACTCCGCCAAAGGGAATTTCGATTTGAAATAAATTTTCCATCGGTAGGCCAAGCACCGTAGCAAGGATAATTCGAATCACTCCGCCGTGGGTTATTGCCAAGTGGGTGCCCATTTCCAATTCATCGAGAAACGGTTGAACGCGGATTGCGACCTCGCGGGTACTTTCTCCGCCCGGCGCTCGGATATTTACGAAGTCAGCCATCCACGCATCGAGCTGAGGGCCGGCCAAATTCGCCCAGAGTTGATTTTCCCATTCTCCGAAGTGGATTTCCGCCAAGCGAGTGTCGATTTGCCAGGCGGCATGGGGCTGAAGGCGCTGGGCTAAATCTTGGCAACGACGGAGTGGACTGGTGTGGAAATGGTCGATTTGAGGGGGGAGCTGACTGCCTAAAATCTCGGCTTCGGCCTCAAAGGTGGCAGCTAATGGGATTTCTGAGCCGCCGCCGTGACAAAATCCAGGTTCGGTCAAAGTCGTCGTGTGACGGATCAGAATGAGCTGCTTCATCCTGTGGATTTTGCCACGGCGACAAAAGTGAGGTAACAAAGAACTTCGGCAATTTGCTGGGTCGCGCCGAGGCAGTCGCCAGTGTATCCACCGAGTCTGACGCGGAAACGCCAAGCGAGAAATTCTCGTGCCGCGAAAGTGATCGGCAAGGCAGCTAAGAGCCATGGCAGGTTGAGCCAGTACGCCAGCCCGAGCAATGGGGCGAGGCCGCAGATTAAAGCCCAACACAGTCCTCGCTTACCGAGATGAGTGGCCAGTGGCTTCGATTTTGAGGTTAGATCCTCGCTTGCATATTCCATTGTTTCGACCAAAGAAATGGCGACTGCTCGACTCCATGCATGCGCCGCGACGAGGCCGCCAAGTAGCAGCCAGGGATGGCTTAAGCTGGTAAGACATGCCCACTTCATCCCAAGAGCGAGAAAAAGAGCCACCGTGCCGAAGGTGCCTAGACGCGAGTCTTTCATAATTTCGAGGGTTCGCGCTCGGGTGTAGCCGCCGCCGAAAGCATCCAGCATATCGGCTAAGCCATCTTCGTGAAATGCGCCGGTCATCCATAAAGTGGCGAGCATGCCGAGCAAGATTGCGATGGGAGGAGGGAAGACGAGTCCCGCGAGCCCGGTGCAAATGGTAGCCCAAAGCCCGACGAGTAGCCCAACGAGGGGGAAATGGCGTGCTGCATGATTTAACATCGTTGGATCTTGGCCGATTCGTTGTGGGACTCGGACCCGAGTGAAAAACATCATGCCGGTTAAAAACGCGTCCCATTGATGTTGTAGCCAAGGGATCATGAGGAGGTTTTGGCGGTCACGCCTGCGGACGAGAACGTCGCCATTTCGCTCAAAATCTTGGCGGCGGCCCGTAAGATCGGCATCGCCAAGGCTGCGCCTGAAGCTTCACCCAAGCGTAAGCCGAGGTCCAAAATTGGCTCCACGCCGAGAAATTTTAACAATCGAAGATGGCCGCTCTCGGCCGAACAGTGGCTGAAAAAACAATTTTCTAAGACCCGCGGCTCAAGCGTTTGAGCGACCATGACGGCGACGCTGCAGATGAAGCCATCGATCATTAATGGTAGTCTTTGCGTATAGGCTTCCAAAATGGCACCTGTCATTGCGGCAATTTCAAATCCACCGAGAGCCGCAAGCCGCTCAACCGGAAGCTCGCATTCCGCGTGGCGTGCCAGCGCTTGGGAAATCACTCGCTGCTTGTGAGCCAATGTCTGATCATCGATGCCGGTACCGCGGCCGACCCATTCGATTGAGGGGGTTTTACTAAATAGAGCTGCCAGCGCACTTGCGGAGGTGGTATTGCCAATCCCCATTTCTCCGATCCCGAGCAATTGGATGCCATCTTGGCGCGCGTAGGTTACCTCGCTCGCACCGATGGCCATTGCAGCAAGTGCTTCATTTTCGCTCATTGCCGGACCTTTCAAAAATGAAAAAGTTCCCGCTGGGCGGATTGCCGCGCGGCGCAGACCTGGGTGTTCCGTAGGCAGGGGGCTTGCCGAATCATCCACGCCACAATCGATGACCCGAAGATCGATTCCTTGTGCGCGTGTTAGCACATTGATCGCCGCGCCACCCGAGAGAAAATTGAGCACCATCTGTGCAGTCACCGCGGCTGGATAAGCGCTCACACCTTCGTGGGCGATTCCGTGACTGGCCGCAAAAATGCAAATTCGTTGGTGATCGACGGATGGAGTCAGGGTGTTTTGCTGGGCGGCCAACTGCGCCGCTAAGGTTTCCAATTTACCGAGGGAGCCCGGCGGTTTGGTTTTTAAATCCAGTGCTGACTGGATTTCAGGGCTCGAGAGTGTGGCCATGCGCGGGTTATTGGCTTGCTCGAACGATTTGGTTGGTTTCGTCCAGCAACAAATTTTTCGAGTTCACCGGTGTTTCGGACAGCGCGAATGCCATGATCGCGACTCGTTCGCCCGCTTTGATCCGGTGGGCGGCCCCCCCATTGATCATGATGTGGCCAGTGCCGGGTTTGCCGGCTAGCACGTAAGTTTCCAGCCGATTGCCGGTGGTGATCGAGGCTACTAGCACTTTTTCACCGGGCCACAGATCCGCGGCGGCCATCAAGTCGGTTGGAATTTCAATGCTACCTTCGTAATCGACATCCGAGCCCGTGATTATGGCTCGATGCAATTTGGATTTCAAAACCTCGCGAAACATGGCGCAAGGAAATCTCACCTCGCCCTGTCGTCAAGCGGCAACCGTGACGATTTGAACAGGTTTTCGAGTTTTCGCTTGTCGGATCGTCTGCAAAACGTGACTTCTCCGCCGACAAATCACGAAATCGTCATGGAATCCGGTGAGATCCCGGAGCTGTCGCGCAGCGGTATCCAGTTACAAATCCCCATTAAGCCAATCGTCTCTCGGGGCGGTGAAGGCGGGGAGGAGGTTCGAAGCTGGGAGCCCGAATACTTGGCCTTTCGTCGGCTCGTCGCTCCAATGCCGGATTTTCCGGCCGACGAGGTTCATGGTCCTCCGCGAAAGGGGATCGGCGAGGGAAGACTGCCGACAATTTGTCGATGGTCCTCTCTTCGTGTAAATTAAACAAATCGAAGAGAAATACTCCAATATGAAATATCGTGCATCTTGTATGCTCACGGCCATTGCGGCGTTCGTTACGGTCAGTCCATCCGCTCAGGCAGCGTTGGCTTTCAGTTCCGGATACAGCAGCAACCTGTTCTACACTCACAGCAATGGTGACGGGATCAACAGTTACGACTGGGGGTCAGACGGCAAACTGTATTATGCTACTTCAACGTCAAGTTTCAGCTCTGGAGGAGTGTATCGTTATGATGGCATCTCAAGCACCACCATCCGAGCTGCTAGTGCGGATTATGCCGGTGCGAGCGTCGTTGCGATAGGTTCCTCAGTTTATTTTAACGATAGCAATTATCCCACATCGAAAATCTACCGCTATAATATCGGGGACTCCTCGACCATTTCGATCAACAGCTCGAATTACTCGTTAACGACTGATGGCACCAACTTACTGACTACGGGTTCTGGTGCGACGCAGTTCAGCTACTACGCCAATGGTGTTCTGTCAGGAGCGCTTGATCTTGGAGGAGTCGCAGGTGGCTCGGGGCCTGCCGCCTTTGACGTGGCTGGAAATTTATTCTACGCCCCAGGCTATAGCGATACGCGTATTTATCGCTGGTCATCTGCCGAAGTCGCGGCTTCGGTTTCGGGTAGCGGCACACCTCAGCTCGCGGCAAGTGGACACCAATGGGTTAACTACGGAAGCTCGTTTGCGGGAATGGGTGCCAGCTCGCTGTTGTTGGATGCCACAGGAAATGTTCT